>JAJQBS010000098.1 GCA_021203145.1 Lachnospiraceae bacterium
ACATTTCTGGCAGTCTCTGTCACTATGATTCCTACAGTAAATTTACGCCGTCTTTTCGTCCACTTGTATTGAAATTTTTTCGGAGAAGATGTATAATCCCATAAAGTGTAGAGTAAGAAGGGACAAGAGTGCTGTGAAGCCTCTTTTTCAATTTGAATTGCAGCTATTTTTTGCTAATTTTGTTTGATTGTAATTGAAACAAGGCGTATAATGGCCAAATTTTCAGTCAATATACCCCTGTTTATATTTTTACTAAATATCGCGCTATTTTAGTTTTTTTATTTTTTTATGGCGCTTAAACTTATTTTTCAGCCTAAACAGGGTGGACGAAAAAGTTTACTTTATCGTCCACCCTGTCTGGTCTATATCCTCTTTATTCTTAATATATTATAGAACATGATTGCGCCTGTGCGGTCATTTTCACGTCCGAAATTCTGATATGGTCGTTTTTACGTCTGAATGTCTTTCTTTTACACCTGTGGAACGAGGCCAAGCCATTTTTCTACAGTTTTTACGCTATAACCTACTACATCAGCGATATCCTCAATGGATATATGCTTCGCATACATTTTCTTTGCAGTTCTCTGTGCAGACATTTCAGCCTCTTCTCTTCTCTCACTGGCAATATAATCTTCCAGCACTTCCTGCTGATCAAACAATGTAATCATAATATCCACAACCTCCTTTTCTCGACTGGTCAGATAATATTTGTGACCAATCCGAACCCCGAGATCGTTGTAAATATCCCGAACCAGAACATTTTCAAGTGTCACATATTCAAGGTCATCTGTCGCTGTCTCCTTATCCTCTGGATGGAGTGCCTGGTAAAGCTGAAAAAGGTATTTTTTGTCCGAAAACAAATTTCGGAATACACTGTCTTTTATATTCCGATTTACCAGCAGCTCATCCGATGGAGACGATGTTACATTATTGTCCATCTTGACTACCCGGCCTTTCTTTGAATCTATGCAAACAAAGAAACTGCTCTCCTGTTTTTATTATGATACCATAAAACCGTGCATTTTAACACCTTTAAAAGAGAATTCATGAAAATTTTCGAACATTCAAAGAAGGCTTCGTGCGGTTTTACAGTAGCTCCAGAAGGGCTTCTATGTCCTCTTTTTTTGTGGCCCAGCTCGTGGCGATGCGGTAGGCGGCATGGTTCTCATCCGTCTTTTCCCAGAAGCTTAAAACGACTTTTTCTTTCAGGCGTTCGGCCTCTGTGTTCTCCAGAATGATAAATTGCTGATTGGTGGGCGATTCTAAAAGGAAGCGGTATCCTTTTTGCCGAAGGCCCCTCTTTAGCAGCTCGGCCATCTCAATGGCGTGGCGGCTGATCCTGTAATACAAATCGTCGGTAAAAAGGGTATCAAACTGAATTCCCAGCAGGCGTCCCTTGGCCACTAGTGCCCCGCGCTGCTTTACCAAGGTCGAAAAATGAGCCGGCATGTTGTTTTTCGTAAACACGACTGCCTCTCCGCACAGGGCTCCCACCTTTGTACCACCGATATAAAATACATCACACAGGTCAGCAATTATAGGCAGCGTCACGTCGGTGTCGCGGCTCATCAGCGCGTAACCCATGCGCGCGCCGTCCATATAGAGGGGAATTTTGTATTCGCGGCAGATGTCTGAGAGAGCCTCCAGTTCTTGTTTGCTGTATAAGGTTCCATATTCGGATGGGTGCGAAATATATACCATGCCGGGGAATACCATGTGTTCGTGATTTTCGTCCTGCCAGAAGCTCTCCAGATACGCCCTGAGCTCGTCCGCCTGGATTTTTCCCTGGTGCTGGGGCAGCTCCAGCACTTTGTGTCCATGAAACTCGATGGCTCCGGCCTCATGGACACTCACGTGACCGGTGCGGGCTGCTATTACGCCCTCATAAGGCTTCAGCATGGTGCTGATAACCATCATATTAGTCTGGGTGCCTCCCACCAGGAAATAGACCTCTGCCTGTGGGCAGGCGCAGGCTTTTTTTATTTTTGCTTTTGCACTCTCACAGTAGGGGTCGGCTCCATAGCCTGTTACTTTTTCCATATTTGTCTCGAGAAATCTCTGTAAAATTTTTTCATGGGCGCCTTCTACGTAGTCACTTTCAAATGACAGCATTTCGCGTTCCTCCCCTTACATTTTTCTATTCACTATAATTATTAGAAGTTTTCCTTCCACGCAAAACCTCTACCCTGCAGGTATGGCGCTTATTCGGACCTTTTCTGTTGTACGCAATACCGACGGCAAGGATCCTTCCGGTGCATTTTGGTCTGTCTCCCAGTTTACCTTCAAATCCCAGCACATAATTTCGGTCGCGAATCTGTTGAATCGCACTTTCCACAGTATCATCGACCTTCAATTCTACGATAAGCCCGTCATCCGTTTTCCTGTAAGGATAAAAAACAAAGTCCACATAACCTTTTCCGGCTTTGTCCTCCTGCCGGATGTCATAAAATTCACGAGCCTGGAGATATGCAAACGTGATCACTTTCGAAAGCTCCGCCTCATCGTTATAGCGAATGAATGGGCTTTCCGTATCGTGAATCTTCTCCAGGATCTCGAGCATGGTTTTCGTATCCCCGGCCAGCGTCGCTTTCAGCAGCCTGCCTGACTCTGCAGCAAGTCTGTGCATGTATCCGAAGTCTGATTTTTGCTTTACCATATCAGCGAACCTGTCCATCAGCTCCTTATTTGGAATAGATACATAGCCATTTGCACAGGTAAGGAATCCATAAACTACCATCGCGGAATAAATCTCATCCCTGGTATTTAATTCCATCGAAGTCGATGCGTATTCCTGTACATTTGCGGGAACAGATCCTCCGGCAATCATCTCCGTAATCTCATCCCTGATCTCGCCAATATCTGCCTTCACGTAATAATAAATCTCATCATACGGTCCTGAACTGGTCCAGTAGCTGCCTGTCTGGTTGTCACTGAGTGCTCCGACCACCGAGCGTGGATTGTACAATCGTATGCCTGAAAATGTCTGATACCCGTCATACCAATATGCCAGGTCTTCTCTGGACAGCCTCGGCTTTCCCTGCGTTTTCAGATATCTCTGATACAGGTCGTCCACTTCCGCATCTGTAAAGCCAAAATACTCACTGTATTTCGCTTTTCCGACCATCGTATACTCAAAAAACATATTCAGCTCCGAACCGCTGGAATACTTCGCAATCGGCAGAATGCCCGTCATATAAGCCATCTCTACATACGGCTTGTCTTTCAAAAGATTACTCAGAAACTTTGTAAACGTCTCCCGATCCGTGTCCGTGACAAAATCCTGATGATAAATATAGTCCCACTCATCCAGGACAAAAATAAATTTCTCACCGCCGCAATATTCATAAACAGCCGTCAGCGCATCCCAGAGAGCGTCATCTTGCTCAATTTCTGCATCCGGATACGCCATTCTCAGATCCCTGAGCAGACGTTTCTTTATCCTGGCCATATAACTTGCGTAAGTCACGGGTTCATCCGGCAATTCGTTAAACGAAATGCGGATGACATTATGCATATTCAAATGTTTTTTATACCAGTCATAAGATGCTGCCTGCAGCGTATTAAATTCCGTACTGCTGTCGATCCCTTTCCCGAAATAGGCAGCAATCATATTCGCAATCACGGTCTTTCCAAAGCGACGGGGTCTGGTAATGCACACGTACCTTGGATCACTACCTTTTTTCCCGTCGTTCTCTGCCGGATTCTTTAATTCCAGAATCGGCACAAGTTCCTTCATAATATCTGATTTATCAACAAAATAAGTAAGCGAATAGTCTAACTAGAACAGGCTGTACGCGCCTGTTCCGTTTAAATAAAATCCCATATTCCGCACCCCTTTCTCAATCGGGCAGAACAGTCCTTTCAAAAGCAATGCCGCCAGTCTCCTGGCGGCATAATGATCAGTCCCAATTGATATCCTCGCCAGATTCTGACCGCTATCCCGAATCATTCCTCCAGCATTGTGTTGATCCGGCGGAAGCGGCGGCCGTCCTGTTTTTCCAGATCCTCCCAGATCAGCCCGGCAAGCTCAGCCAGAACACTGTCCCCAAAGGCAATCTGGCCGCCGTAGATGCTCATGCCCTCGGCGATCGCCTGCTGCGCCTCCCGGTATTCCTCGAAATGGTCGTCCCCCTCGCAGAAATCCTTCTGCACATCAATCCCATATCGGATGCGAAAAAGCTCCGCGAGCTCTTCCCTGCTCCCGGCCTGTTTTTTCCCGAAGAAAACAGGGCCAAGCACCTCGAACAAAAGCTGCTTCTGATATTCGATCAGCTTGTCTTCCTCGCATGCCACCAGATAGCTGCTGACGGGCGCCTTCCTCTGTGCCGGCTCCGCAACTGGCGCACTCTGATCCGCCTTGCCCTGACTCTCTCTGTCTGAATCTGGCCTGCTCTGCCTTGCTTCGCCCGGGCATACTTTGCCCCGGGACAGGTTCAGATCAATTCTTTTCCACTCACCATCCATAGCTCTTTTCCGTTCTTCCCGGCGGTCATGGACGCTCAAATGGCTGATTTCGTCACTGTTTCATGTTTTCGCAGTCACGATTATCTTTATTGGGTTCACATAAACGTGTTTTCATAGTATCCCATCGCAATGGAAATGTCAATATTATTTTTACTCATTTTCGCCAGGTTCATCCGGCGCGGGATTTCTTTCGGCGTGGGATCCTTTCGACACAAGATTCACTCGACGCGGGATTCTTTCGACACGACATTCACTCGGGGCGGGATTCTTCCTGCGTAGGATTCTTTCGGCACGACATTCACTCGGGGCGGGATTCTTCCGGCACGGGTTCATTTGGCAGCCGCCCGAAACGGATACGGATGTAGCCCTCGATCGCTTCCATCACGCCCTCGAAGCCCAGCCGCTGGCTGTTCAGGCAGAGGTCGTAGTTTCTCGCGTCGTTCCATTTGTTCCCGGTGTAGTAGTTATAAAAGTCGCTGCGGGCTTTGTCCGTCTTTTCGATGAATTTTTCCACATCCTTTTCTGGGCAGGCGTTTCGCTCGATCGCCTGGCGGACACACCAGGCCTTCGGCGCATGGACAAAGACACTGACCACGCCCGGGTAATCCTTCAGGACGTAGTCCGCGGCACGGCCGATGATCACGCAGGACTCACGTTCAGCCAGGTCGCGGATAATCTTTGCCTGATAGTTGAACAGGTTATGATCGCTGACGAATTCGTCGCTTCCCGGCGAAATCAGGCGGCCTTTGTACTCACCCTTCGATTTTTCAAAAATCTGCGGGCGTTTCAGCTTTTCGTCCTTCTGATTGAAAAGGGCTTCGTTGATGCCACTCTCCTCCGAAGCCATGCGGAGGACTTCCTTGTCATAGCATTTGATCCCCAGATCTTCCGCGAGCATCTGGCCGATCGTCTTGCCGCCGCTGCCAAAATGGCGGGCGATGGTTATTACGATATTCTGTTCCATACGTGTACCCCCTTAATCCGGTAAAATCCCTGCTCTCCGGCAGACGCTATCCTCTCCCTGACCCAGGAGATATCTCTGCAAATGGATGCTTCTGCTTTCTGACTGGACACTGCCGCCAATATCCTTGTCATCCTTCGAGATGCGAAGATAAAGGCAGTATAATAAAGTTAGAATTCCGCTTAATTTAATCCTTTTTCATACCTTACCATGTCCTTCATCATTTGTAAAGATTTTTTCTCGACAACTGATCGGTCATCATTTCAGAGTAATCATTTGAGTTCCGTTGTTTTCCCAACCCGTATAAGCCAGTATTAAAATTTTTGCCATTTTACGCAAAGATTCGTTCGCGATCGATCTAAAAGAAAAACTGTATCTATAAAAATAGCTGTGTTTATTCTTTCCTATATTCTTTTTTGAATTTTCCACATATTTTATATTAAATTTTTCATATTTTATGATTGACAATCTAGATATTCAGTGATATTATATCTACACCATCCATAGCCAGACACCAAATGTTTCCCCGGTGATTATGGTAATTAAACTCATAATCAATCCAGGGGTTTTCATTTTTCACATTACATGTTAAAATCAGGGGGAAAATAAATGGCAGAAAAAGATATTACAGAAAAATTGCTGGAAGATTATCCGGATGTGTTTGCAGACATCGTAAATGTACTGATTTATAACGGCAGGGACGTTGTGAAAGCAGATGAGCTTGAAATAACCGGTACCATCAGCCAGTATAAGGCAGCAAACAAGATTCATGGGCAGGATCGGGATGTCGCTAAATACTGGACGAAAGGGCATGCGCGCATCGGCCTGCTCGGTCTGGAAAACCAGTCGTCGCGGGATCCGGACATCGCCCTGCGAGTGATCGGCTATGATGGTGCGGCCTACCGCGACGAGCTGAAGCAGGGAGATGCCCGCTACCCTGTCGTAACCCTCGTCCTCTACTTTGGCACAGACCACCGCTGGGGGCAGAAATCCCGCAGCCTTTACAACGTGGTCGGTACACCAGATGAGGAGCTTGGGCGTTATATCCACGACTACAAGGCGAACATATTCGAGATTGCGTGGCTTGATGACGAGACTGTCGCTAAATTTAAAAGTGACTTTCGTATCGTCGCCGACTATTTTGTACAGATGAGGAAAAACCACGAATATATTCCCTCTGCGCAGGAAATGAAACACGTTGAGGATGTATTGAATCTTTTGGCCGCAGTATCTGGAGACAGGAGATTTCAGATTGTGCAAAACGACCTTGAAGAAAGGAAGGTAACGAAGATGGAAGACTGGTTGACGAAAGCACTGGATAAAGCAACAGAAAAGGGCATGGAAGATGGCATGAAAACTGGCATCGAAAAAGGCATGAAAACCGGCATCGAAAAAGGCATGAAAACCGGCATCGAAAAAGGCATGAAAACCGGCATGGGCAGGGGAATGGCAGAAAAGCTTGTGAAATGTGTCGATTCCCTGATGAAAAATGAAGGTTACTCGAAAGAACGCGCATGCAGCGTTCTGGATTCTACTGTTGATGAGTATGAGGAGGCAAAAATGCTTCTGGCAGAGAATGCAGTAATTGTCTGACTTTACATCGGAAAAAGGGCAAGTCTCATATCAAAAATCGGACAGAGTGGGGCCGCGCCTTCCGGCGCGGCTTTCATGCGTCCGGAGAATAAGTAATGAATCATTTGACTTTAAAGCATAGTCGAAAATCTGGCGGATGAGTCCAACCATATCATCGTAATAGTTGTTCTCATATGCTTTTTGAAGCGGCGCATCGTATTCATCTATCAGAATAATGACTTTTTTGCCGTAATGTTCATAAAGAAGTCTTGACAGGAGTTTTAATGAGCTGTCCAGTCCTCTTTTTCTGTTAATAATATCCAGAAGCCGCGACTTATCCCATTCCGTGATATTCTCGTATTTTAATAAAGCCGAATAACGGATAGCTTCTTCACTGATTACATCCCATATGTTATTTTTTGCATCTTCAAATGTGGCTCCCGTCACCTGTTTCAATGTAACCGAAATCACAGGGTACTGCCCCATGTATTCCCCGCAGAGTTTTGTTTCTCTTGAAATTGCCAGCCCGTCAAACAGACTTTTATCTGTGCCGATTTCAAAGAAGTATTTGAGCATGCTCATGTTTATGTTTATGCTTTTGCCAAAGCGACGCGGACGTGTGAAAAGATTCGCCTTGCCCCAATTGCTCAGGAGTTCTTTTATCATACCGGTTTTATCGACATAATAAAAACCCTGTGTGATAATTTCCGCAAAGTCTTCTATTCCAATCGGCATCCTTAATTTCCCCGCACCGCTCACCTCCAGTCTCACATCCAGATACAGATACTTTATCTTACCACAAAGCCTCTTACACATCGAGCCAGTGCTTTTTAAGGCTCATTCATTCGGCAGCTTTCCGAAGCGGACGCGGATATAGGCCTCGATCGCCTCCATCACGCTGACAAACCCCAGGCGCTTGCTATTGGCAGAGGTCGTAGTTTCTGGCGTCGTTCCACTTGTTGCCGGTATAGTAGTTGTAAAAATCGCTGCGAGCCTTGTCCGTCTTCTCGATGAATTTTTCCACATCCTTTTCCGGGCGGGCGTTTCAGCTTTTCGTCCTTCTGATTGAAAAGGGCTTCATTGATGCCGCTCTCCTCCGAAGCCATGCGGAGGACTTCCTTGTCATAGCATTTGATCCCCAGATCTTCCGCGAGCATCTGGCCGATCGTCTTGCCGCCGCTGCCAAAATGGCGGGCGATGGTTATCACGATATTCTGCTCCATGTCTGCACCTTCTGCTTCGTTTCTCGTTACTCTCCCAGATACGCCTTCTTAATAGACTCGTCATCCATCAGGTCGGCGGCGCGGCCCTCCTGGACGATTTTTCCGGTTTCGAGTACGTAGGCGCGGTCGGCGATCGCGAGTGCTTTTTTCGCGTTCTGCTCGACCAGGAGCACGGTGGTACCGCCTGTGCTGACGCTCTGGATGATATCGAAAATTTCATTGACCAGGATCGGGGAGAGGCCCATCGACGGCTCGTCCATGACGATGATGCGCGGGTGCGACATCAGGGCGCGGCCCATCGCCAACATCTGCTGCTCGCCGCCGGAGAGGGTTCCGGCCATCTGATTTTTGCGCTCCTCCAGGCGGGGGAAGCGTTTGTAGACATTTTTGAGCGACTCTTCGATTTCAGCCTTGTCCTTGCGGGTGTAAGCCCCCATCTTCAGGTTCTGATAGACCGTCAGCTGCGCGAATACACGCCGGCCCTCCGGCACGTGGGCGATGCCCATCTGTACAATCTTGTGCGCGGGTACCTTTGTAATATTTTTCCCTTCAAAAATCACACTGCCCTGCTTCGGTGTGATCAGGCCGGTGATCGTGTGCAGCGTGGTGGTCTTTCCCGCGCCGTTCGCGCCGATCAGGGCGATGATCTCCCCCTCGTTGACTTCAAAGGAAATCCCTTTGATCGCCTGTATCACGCCATAATAGACCTCGAGGTCCTTTACTTCCAGCATTGCCATAGTCGTTCCCTCACTCTCCCAGATATGCCGTGATGACCCGCGGATCGTTCAGCACCTGTGTCGTCCTGCCCTGACACAGGATTTCGCCAAAATTCAGCACCGTCAGCTCCTCGCAGATACCCGCCACCAGACGCATATCGTGCTCAATCAGCAGGATGGTCATGTCAAAGTGGTCGCGGACAAAATGAATCGTACCCATCAGCTCCTGCGTCTCGTTCGGATTCATGCCCGCAGCCGGCTCATCCAGAAGAAGCAGCTTTGGTTCTGTGGCGAGGGCGCGTGCGATTTCCAGCTTGCGCTGCTTGCCATAGGGAAGGTTGCCCGCGAGATACTCCGCCTCGCCGTCCAGGTCAAACACCTTCAGGAGCTCGATTGCCCGTTCATTCATTTCCTTTTCCGTCTTAAAGTACTTCGGCAGACGGAATATACCGGTAAAGGTCGAATACGTATAGTGGTTGTGAAGACCGGTCTTTACATTATCCAGCACCGTCATCGCCTTGAAAAGCCGGATATTCTGGAAGGTCCGCGCGACGCCGATACGGTTGATCTCGACTGTACTCTTGCCGGTGATGTCCGCCCCGTCCAGGATCACCTTTCCGGAGGAAGGCTTGTACACGCCGGTCAGGAGGTTGAAGACAGTTGTCTTTCCGGCGCCGTTCGGCCCAATCAGACCGTAGAGCTGGCCTTTTTCGATGGTCAGATTAAAATTATCCACAGCCCGCAGACCGCCAAAGGAGATGCCCAGATTATTGATTTCCAGCATAGCCATGTCTCACACCTCCTTTTTCTTTTTCGGCAGATAGCTGACAATCCTCTCGCGAAGCCGCTCGCGGAAGGCGCGGGAAGCCGGCGCCCAGTTAAAGAGCATCATCGCAATCAGCACCACCGAATAAATCAGCATGCGGTAGGTCGAGAATCCGCGGAGCATCTCCGGAAGGACATAGAGAATGATCGTCGCGATGATGGAGCCGCGCACGCTGCCGATACCGCCCAGCACCACATAGACCAGGATCAGGATCGACATATTATAATCGAAGGTCGACACCTTCAGTGACGCCAGGTTGTGCGCGTAGAGTACACCCGCCACTCCTGCCAGCGCCGCTGAGATGGTAAACGCCATCAGCTTATATTTCGTCACGTTGATTCCGATCGACTCTGCGGCAATGCGGTTGTCACGCGTAGACGTGATGGCGCGGCCGCTCCGGGAATTCACCAGATTCTGCACAATGAACAATGTAATCAGGACGAGAATGATGCCGATCAGAAAATAGGAATTTTTGATATCCTTGTATAAAACAGAGGTCCCGGAAATGCCGAGCGCTCCCTTGAGGATCTGCGTGCCGTCCGACTCCAGCTGTAAGGACGCCGAGCTGGTCGCCACATGAAGCCCTTTGCTGTCCACGCCGACATACAGGATATTGATCAGGTTTTTAATAATCTCGCCGAAAGCCAGTGTCACGATGGCCAGATAATCGCCCCGCAGCCGCAGTACCGGAATGCCGATCAGCAGGCCAAAGATGGCGGCGACAACGGCTCCGATCAGAATCGCGAGGATCAGGCGCGGTACAGAAGGGATCGACGAGCCGGCCACCTGGGAAAATATCGCGCTGGAAAATGCGCCCACGCACATGAATCCCGCATGCCCGAGGCTCAGCTCACCAGAAAATCCGACCACCAGGTTCAGTGAAACCGCAGCAATGATATAGATGCACAGCGGCACGAGCAGGCCGTTCAGCAGGTTCGACAGGTTTCCGGTCGCGGAGAGGATCTGGACAATCACGTAAAACGCGATGACGATCCCATAATTGATCAGATTATTTTTGGATGTCTTACTCATTTTTTTCATGGCCGTCCCCTTACACTTTCTCCTGAATGTTCTTCCCGAACAGACCGGCCGGCCTGACGAGCAGTACGATAATCAGCACCGCAAACACGATCGCGTCCGCGATCTGGGACGAGATATAGGCTTTGCCGAAAATCTCAATCACGCCGAGGAGAATGCCGCCGACCATCGCGCCCGGGATGGAGCCGATCCCTCCGAATACCGCCGCCACAAAGGCCTTGATGCCTGGCATGGAGCCGGTGTACGGTGTCAGGGACGGGTACGAGGAGCATAAAAGCAGGCCGGCGATCGCCGCAAGCCCGGAGCCGATCGCGAAGGTCAGGGAAATCGTCGCGTTGACATTGATGCCCATCAGCTGCGCCGCGTCGCGGTCCTCGGAGACCGCCTTCATCGCCTGTCCCGGCTTCGTCCGGTTAACAAAAAGGGTAAGCACCGTCATGATGACGATGCAGGCCACGATCGTCACGATCGAAATGCCTTTGATGACCAGCTGTCCGTCAAACAGGGACACCGACGGGACGTCGATCACCGTTACAAAGCTTTTCGCGTCCGCGCCGAAAATCAAAAGCGCCAGGTTCTGCAGAAGATAGCTGACGCCGATGGCCGTGATCAGCACGGCGAGGCTGGACGCCGCCTTCCGCAGCGGCCGGTAGGCGACCGCCTCAATCGTAATGCCCAGCGCGGTGCAGAAAATCACGCCCAGAAGAACAGACGGCACGGGGCCTAACCCCGCCTTGGTGATCGCGGTGAGAATCACAAACGCGCCCACCATGATGACGTCGCCGTGGGCGAAATTCAGCATTTTCGCGATGCCGTACACCATCGTGTATCCTAGCGCGATGATCGCGTACACACTGCCGAGACTGATTCCGTCTTTTAAATATCCAAGAAAACTCATAGTGTACCTCTTCTTTTTCCAGTTTCCACACCTGGCCGGTGGATTTTCTGCCGGAAATCGTGCGGAAAGGTTCCTCTTTTCTGCGCGGTCTCAAATCGGAAAACTCTTTGACGGCTCTGTGCTTAAAAGCAGGGAGGCCGGATGAACCTTCCTGCATGTATGATGATGCATGGGTGCAGCCCGAAGAATAAATATGGTTCAAGAAAGGGGGACAGCTCCTTTGCAGGCAACCGACCCCCTACCTTCGTTCGTTATTCCGTGGCTGTCCGGGTATTTTATGTGAACTGCCCATTGTTTAAAGCCAATGGGCTTCCTGCTTCAATCCACGCTCGATCATGTAACGTTAAATGTCGTGACAGCCGCGAAGGAAAAGCTTATTTACAGGATGTGGCCGCACCATTTCCTCTGTGCCGGCAGACGCTGCCGCAGAATGTAAGCAATTCGATGATTCCTCTTTACTCTACGATCTCGTATGCGCCGTCCACAATCTTGTAAACCTTCGGCTCCTTGGTGCACTCGCCGTCCTCTGTCCAGCTGGACTCGCCCGTAAGCTTGTCTACCGTGATGTTCAGCATGGAAGCAGCAACAGCCTCGGCCAGCTCTTCATTGGACATATCCGGTGTCGCACCGGCGTCTTCGATCGCCGCCTTCATAGAATAAATTACATCATAGCCATCCGCCGCAAACTGGTTCGGAACAGCGTCATACGCTGCCTCATACGCCTCTACGAAGCTGACCGTCAGGTCGTCGGTCGCTGTCGCGGAGAAGGAGCAGAGCATCATCACGCCCTCAGCCAGGGAAGTGTCAAAGTTCTCCACCTCCAGGATACCATCCATGCCGTCTACACCAAACCATACTACATCCAGGCCGATGTCTGCCGCCTGCTGGAAGATCAGCGCGTTGTCAGAATAGTAGTTCGGCAGGAAGACCAGCTCCGCGCCACTCTCCTGGATCTTGGTAAGCTGTACGGAAAAGTCTGTGTTGCTGTCGGTCGTATAAGCCTGATCCTCTACAATCTCAAAACTCAGATCCGCTGCCGCCTCTACAAATGCGTCATGGATACCCACGTTATAGTCTGCCGCTGAGTCATAGAGAATCGCAACAGAAGACGCAAGGCCGAGCTCTTCAATCTGCTGTGCCGCTACAGTACCCTGCATCGGGTCTGTGAAGCACATACGGAACTGATAAGCGTCCGCGCCGTTGATCGCCTCAAGCGCCGTAGCGGACGGTGTGAGCAGGAATGTGCTGCCATAAGCCTCCGCGCTGACCGCGATGCAGGCTCCGGATGTAACGGTACCGCAAAGAAGCTGCATGCCCTGATCAAGCAGGTTGTTGTACGCATTGACAGACTGCTCCGCGTCACCCTGGTCGTCGCCCGCGTCCAGGATCTCTACCTGATAGCCATTGATGCCGCCGGCCGCGTTGATCTCGTCCGCAGCGATCACTGCCGCCTGATAAACGCCGAGACCATACTGTGCATAATCGCCGGTCATGGGGCCGATCACGCCGATCTTCCAGGTCAGCTCTTCCTCTGCGGACGCGGTCATCCCGAAGCAGCCCATCACCATAGCCGCGCTGAGTGCTACGCTAAGTACTTTTTTGATTTTCATTTCTATAATGCCTCCTCTTTTCTCTGTGAACTGTCCGTTGCCTGATACCGGCGAACCTCCTGCTCTATCGACTTCGCTCTGCAGCGGTCAATGAATACCCCATCCCATGGACAGGATGTCCGGTGTCTCGCAGTCCGATGCCTCACAGTTCAGTGTCTCGCAGTCTGCCGTCTCGCAGTCCGGTGTCTCGCAGTCCGGTGTCTCGCAGTCTGCCGTCTCGCGATCCAGTGTCTGGCAGCCCGATACCTCGCAGTCTGCCGTCTCCACAGGTATAAATCGGACAGTCCCTGCACGATTTTGTGCCGTCGCCCCGGCCTCATGACCGGAACCCAGAGAAACTATACTTAATTTAAATATATTTGTCAAGGGAAAACGTGGCTTCAGCGAAAAGAAATTATAGAAAAAAGTATAAGAAATCACAGTTTTGCCGGAATCATTTTCGGCAAAGCAGACCAGGATACGGCTTGCACCATCTTTCCGTCCTGTACTATAATAGAAGCGGACAGGGAGAATTCTAAAAAAAATTTGTAACTGTGAAGATACTGAACAGTTACGAAAATTTATTAAGAAACGAAAGGCAGACTACTATGACGCTTCAGCAAATTCTTTACGCAGTAACCATCGCGGATATGAAATCCATGAATAAGGCAGCCGCAGCGCTTTATGTTTCTCAGCCCGCGCTGTCCTCGGCAATCCGGGATCTGGAGGAGGAACTCCATGTCGAGCTTTTCATCCGCTCTAACCGGGGGATTATGGTCACTCCGGCCGGGACTGAATTTCTGCGTTACGCGCGGCAGATGTCCGAAATCCAGAGGCTGATTGAGGAGAGATACACTGACAGGGCAGTGAAGAAAAAATTCAGCGTCTCCACCCAGCACTACTCCTTTGCTGTTGAAGCCTTTATTGAACTGGCAAAAGAATTTGGCATGGACGAATATGAATTTGCGATCCATGAGACCAGGACCTCGACAGTAATAGAAAATGTCCGGAACTACCGCAGCGAAATCGGAGTCCTGTATCTGAACGACTTCAACGAAAAAGCCATGCGGAAAATCTTTATTGAAAACGAGGTGGAGTTTTCCCCGCTGTTTCAATGCGGCATTTCTGTCTACTTAAGCCAGAGCCACCCTCTCGCGGGGCACGAACGGATCGCTTTCGACGACCTGAAGCCCTACCCCTGTCTTTCCTTCGAGCAGGGAGATAAGAACTCCTTCTATTTTGCTGAGGAGGTCCTGAGCACCTGTGAGTACAGCCAGATCATCAAGGCGGATGACCGCGCCACCATGCTGAACCTAATGGTCGGCCTGAACGGCTACACACTCTGCTCCGGCATCATCTGCGAAAAGCTCAACGGCGATCAGTACACGTCTATCCCGCTCATCACCGACGACCGGATGGAAATCGGGTACATAAAAAGGAAAAGCATGCCGCTGAGTCTGCTCGGGGAGCAATATCTTGCACTGCTGAAGAAATACGATGCCGCACACTGAAATACTCTGGCTGGTAAGAGCCGGGATTCACACGCGCCGCCGGTCGATCATGCGCGAAATAAACATTCCGATCATCTGGATCAGCTGTGCCATGATGACAAGCAATACCACGGTCACCATCAGCACCTTCGGCTGCCAGCGCTGGTAGCCATACCGCAGAGCAATATCACCAAGTCCTCCGCCCGCGCATGCCCCGGACATCGCGGAATAGCCAAGGATCGTGGTCATGGCGATCGTCGCGTTGACTACCAGGGAGGTGCGTCCTTCCGGAATCAGCACCTTGCAGATGATTTCCCAGACACTCGCTCCCATGCTCTGCGCTGCCTCGATCACGCCGCGGTCCACTTCCTTTAATGAGGACTCCACCATGCGCCCGATATAGGGGGCTGCCGCCACCGTCAGAGGGACAATCGTCGCCGTCGCGCCATAGCTTTTCCCGACGATAAATCTGGTAAGCGGGCGGATGGTAATCATCAGAATCAGGAACGGAACGCTCCGCAGCAGGTTCGTGATCACATCAAGGATTTTGTAGACAAATGGATTCTGCCTGATGCCGTCCGCGCCGGTCACGGTCAGCACAACTCCCAGCGGAAGACCGATGATGTAGCCAAACAGGGTAGACATGCAGGTCATCCAGAGCGTCTCTCCGATGCCGTCGATAATCATGGCGATTGTTTTACTATCCAACATAATTCTCCAGCTCCTCCACTGATAATCTTGCGTTTTTCAGCCATGCAACCATTTTTTCAGCCTGTTTTTCATCCTCGGGAAGCTGCAGCACCATCTCCCCCTTCGCGACCCCGTTCAGATTTCTGGTGTTCGCGTACAGGATATTGACCGGCGCCTGAAACGCCAGCGCCATATTGCTGATGACCGGTTCAAATGCCGAGTTTTCTGAAAATACGATGCGGATACACTGCGTTCCCCTCATTTCCGAGACATTCTCGTATCCCTTATAAATCAGGCGCTTTGCCTCCTTCGATTTTGGAGAAAGAAAAATCTCCTCAACCGTTCCGTGCTCCACCAGACTGCCCTGGTCAATGATCGCCACATGAGTGCAGATTTCCTGGACCACCGCCATCTCATGCGTAATCACGACGATCGTGATGCCATATTTGCCGTTGATCTCTTTTAAAAGCTGCAGGATCGACTTCGTCGTCTGCGGGTCGAGCGCGCTGGTCGCCTCATCGCAGAGCAGAATCTTTGGGTCGGAAGCCAGGACCCGCGCGATCGCGACTCTCTGCTTCTGCCCTCCGGAAAGCTGCGCGGGATATGCGTCCACCTTATCCTCCAGGCCGACAATCTTCAGGTATTCCAGAGCCCTTTTCTTTGCCTCCGACCTTTTTACACCGGCGATTTCCATCGGAAAACACACATTTCCGAGTACACTGCGCTGCATCAGAAGGTTAAAATGCTGGAAAATCATGCCGATGTCTTTTCTCATATCTCTCAATGCCTTATCCGAAAGAGAAGACAGATCCTTTCCATCGACCACAACCGTTCCAGCGGTCGGACGCTCCAGGAAATTCAGACACCTCACCAGTGTGCTTTTCCCCGCCCCCGACATACCGATAATCCCATAGATATCCCCTTTTTGAATTTCCAGGCAGACATTGCGGAGCGCATGCACCTCCGTATTCTTCTGCCGAAATTCCTTATCCAGGTTCTGTATTTTGATAATAGGTTCCATATCGTCTCCGATCCAAATGATATGCGCAGCCTTTCGAATAAGGGCGCCGCATCCTGTCCGCACAGCGTAGACAGTTCTGTAGAAAACTAAAAACTATTCAGGGCAGTACCTCGCACTCGCTGCGAGGTACGTATGAAAACGTAAATTTTACAAGGGAAAATCCTTCGCCAGGACGGCATCCCGCACTCCGTACGGGATATGTCCCATCGCGAAGCGATTTTAAATGGATTATCCCCTCGCCGGGGCGGCATCCCGCACTTTGTGCGGGATAAGCCTCGTAACTGTGAAGGAACTGAACAGTTACGAAAACTAAAAACTGCGCTGACAGGGAAAAGACCGTCCTTCCTGTCATCCGTGGCGGTCTTGTTTCCTCTGTCCTGATATACTTTCGCGTATCAGGAGCTTATTATGCAATTGAATTGTAACAGATCCCTCTTTACTCCGTCACTGCCTCCGTCTCTGTCTCACTCTCAGTGTCTTCCACGGTCTCTTCATACGGAAGCACCGCGCCGTCGTAGGTCTCATTGATGAAATCCTTGATCTCGTCTGACTGGAGAACCTCTACCAGAGCCAGGACGCCTTCATTTTCCTCATTGCCTGCCTTGACCGCGATGATATTCGCGTAGGTTGAGGCCGCTTCCGAATCGGACTGCTCATACACAATCGCGTCATTCGCTACGGAAAGGCCCGCCTCAAGCGCGTAATTCCCGTTTAATACAACCAGCGCGACTTCTTCTCTGTACTGGGAAACCTGCGCTGCCTCTACCTCAAGGATCTCCACGTCTACCGTCTTAGACTCGATATCGTTGACCGTCGCTGTCAGGCCGGCATCCTCGCTCAGTGTCAGGACTCCGTTCGCCTCCAGAAGAAGGAGCGCTCTCGCCTCATTCGTCACATCATTCGGAACCGCGATCACATCGCCGTCCTCCAGCTCGTCCAGGCTGGACTTTGTACCCGGATAGATCCCGAACGGCTCATAGTGAATCTTCGCTACGCTGACGATATCTGTGCCATATTCTTCATTAAACTCATCCAGATACGGCGTGTGCTGGAAATAATTCACAAGGATTTCTCCCTCAGCAACCACCGTATTCGGCTGCACATAATCAGAAAAAATCTGAATGTCAAGCGTCCAGCCTTCCTCCGCCAGAATATCCGCGGCTGCTTCCAGGATCTCAGCGTGCGGTGTGGAAGACGCCGCAATCGTAATCACCTGATCCTCTTCGGCGGATGCAGATACCGAAAATCCTGCCACAGCAGTGACAGCCAGACTCAGTGCCAGTAATTTTGCAAGTGTTCTCTTCATAATAGTTTTCCTCCTCTTGTCTTTGATGAGCAGGAACGGGCGACGCATATCCCATGCGAAGCGTGGGATGCCTCCCGGCGAGGGTGTATTGCGGCTAAAGCTCCCATCATAAGCTTCGCTGGCATGCAGCACTCTTATGGCATAGTCTCCGTCTCCTGCCTAAACGATACGGTTTCTATCTGTGCCAAATGATAAAGCAGAAATCCCGATTCGTCAAATTCTTTCTGATTATAGCTGGTTATAACCTTATCTTATAGCCAAATTTCTTTGTGCATTCGAAGACCAGAGCAGACTATTTTATCCATCTTTCACGGCAAATATACAGTGCTGTTGCCGGCAGTCAGGATCTGTCAAAAATAACCGTGCAGACTGCATCGGGTAATGGGCGAAGCACAGGATCTAAAAACGCAGCCACAGCGGTCTGCGGTGAAGCTTGCAGAGCCTGTAATCCGCGTATCAGGCAGTGCAGGGCGGCCATATAGCTCCGCGGCAGATCATAAATAAACTTTCCTCAGTACACCAGACAATTCCTCAATAGGCCTTGCCCCAGTACACCATGTGTTTCGCCGGACGGCCGCACCAGATACAGGTATCGGCAAGCTTTTCCTGCGCAAACGGCATGCAGCGGCTGGTCACGCCGACCTCGTCCTTGATCGCGTCCTCGCATTCCTGGCAGCCGCACCACATGGCCTTGATAAAGCCCGGCTTCTCGTCCGCGATCTTTTTGAATTCTTCTTTTTCTGTAGCGACATAGGTATGAGTATCGCGATGCTCGCGGGCACGCTCCAGCATATCAGACTGCATCTGCTCGAGGACTTCCGCGATTTTCACCGGCAGCTCATCGATGGATGCGGTAATTTTTTCTCTGGTGTCGCGGCGGACAATCACAGCGGTACCCGCCTCGATATCCTTCGGTCCTAACTCCACGCGCACCGGAATCCCGCGCATCTCCTGCTCCGAGAATTTCCAGCCCGGGCTCTTCTCCGAGTCGTCCAGCTTTACGCGCAGGCCGCTCTCTGCCAGAGCATTTTTCACCTCGTTTGCCTTCTCCAGCACGCCCTCCTGCTGCTGCCGGATCGGGATCACCATCACCTGCGTCGGCGCGATGCGAGGCGGCAGCTTCAGGCCGCTGTCGTCTCCATGAACCATGATAATCGCGCCGATCATGCGCGTCGTCATGCCCCAGGAGGTCTGGTGTACATATTTCAGCGTATTATCCTTATCTGTGTACTGAATCTCAAAGGCTTTTGCAAATCCATCGCCGAAATTGTGGCTCGTGCCGGACTGCAGCGCCTTGCCGTCGTGCATCAGCGCCTCGATCGTATAGGTCGCCTCCGCGCCCGCGAACTTCTCCTTATCCGTCTTGCGGCCCCGTATCACCGGGATCGCCAGGACTTCCTCGCAAAAATCGGCGTACACGTTCAGCATCTGGATCGTGCGCTCCTCGGCCTCCTCGGCCGTCGCGTGGGCCGTGTGGCCCTCCTGCCACAAAAACTCGCGCGAGCGCAGAAACGGGCGCGTCGTCTTTTCCCAGCGCACCACCGAACACCACTGGTTGTACACCTTCGGCAGGTCGCGGTAGGAATGCACGTCATTTTTATAAAAATCACAGAACAGCGTCTCCGAGGTCGGGCGCACGCACATGCGCTCCTGCAGCGGCTCCAGCCCGCCCTGCGTCACCCAGGCCACCTCCGGCGCAAAGCCCTCCACATGATCCTTTTCCTTCTGCAGCAGGCTCTCCGGGATAAACATCGGCAGATAGACATTCTCTACCCCGACCTCTTTAAAGCGCCTGTCCAGCTCCTTCTGGATATTCTCCCAGATCGCGTAGCCGGCCGGCTTGATCACCATGCAGCCCTTCACACTCGTGTAGTCCGTCAGCTCCGCCTTCTTCACCACATCCGTGTACCACTGCGCGAAGTCCTCCTCCATCGAGGTAATCGACTCCACCAGCTTTTTTTCCTTTGCCATGACTTTTCTCCTCCTCAAGATCAACCTGAATCTGGCCAAACACACGGACACAGTCTATCACGAAGCAGTCGCTTTTGCAAGGCACTTTTCCATGCAGCCTGCTCAATTTATCCAAACGGCATCTGGCATCGACTGGGGGCTTCCCGCACCATTGAATTTATTCAGCATCAGTCAAGCAGATATCCCTCCCGATAAGAACACTCCGGATAACTCGGATTCTGGTAATACAGGTTCGTGGAGAAATCGGAGATCTCATCGCTGATAAAGGACAGGAAATTTCGAATCAACACGTCCGGCTCCTCCCCTGGCGCGGCGCAGTCCTCGATCATGATGCTGTATAATTTACCGATATCCATAAATCCAGGAACAGTATATTTGCAGTCCGTAATCGTCATCCCATCCGTAATACCCGCAATCACCGGGGCCGTCTGATCCAGCACAATACCTTCCTAGTCCTGCTCCCCGACCGACTGGGCTGAGCTTTCTCCCGAGGACGCATCGATTCCCGTCGCAGAAGCAGATCCGAGTCCCATAGTGAGAAGCGGCGTTCCGGTCGATTCTGCGATCGCCGCTGCCTGCTCACCTGCTTCTGCGTCTTCTGACTCTGTGGTCTCCGGCTCCGCTGTCTCCGGCTCTACAGTCTCTGCTTCGTCGGAATCATCTGCGCCAGTTGTACCAGATTCCACTGCCGTCGAATCGTTTGTCGTCTCCTCATCTCCGCTGTCTGCCCCCCCGTCTTCGGTTTCATCAGCTTCAGATTCCGCTTCTGCAGTATCGGTTTGCGTCGTTTCGCACTCCGCTGTTTCCGCTTCCGTAGTATCGGTTTGCTCCGTTTCGCACTCCGCTGTTTCCAATTTGACGCTGCAGGCTAAATCACCTCAATCCTGCACCGGTGAACTTTGTCCTTCCGGTTATATCCAATCCCGACCAGGATGATTCGCCCGGTCGTTTTCGCAGGCTCTCCCAGTTTCCCCTGGAACTTCAGGGCATAGTTCTTATCCCTGATCTGCTTCAGGGCCGTTTCGGGGGAGTCGTCCACTTTCAGTTCGATAATGATTCCGTCGTCCGAACGGTTATGAGGATAAAAAATATAGTCTGCGTAACCGATTCCAGTCTGATCCTCTCGTTCTATATTGTACTTATTCCTTGCTGCGATGTACGCAAGCTTGACGCTTCCCGAAAGTTCCGCTTCATTATTATAGGCTTTTAAAGGGGATTCTGTCGTGTGTACGATAGCCAACACGTTCCCAACTGTTTCCTCATCCCCGTCATAAGTCGCCTGCAGGATGCGCGCGGATTCCCGCTCTAATTCACGCATATAGCTGTACTTCGGCTCTGTCCGGATGATCCGGTCAAACTCCAGCTCCAGCTCTTTGTTCGGTATCCGCACACAGCCGTCGTAATAATTCAGATATCCATAGACCGTCATGGCAGACAAGATCTCATCCCTGTACGTTAGCTCTGTTGCCGTGGAGGCGTACTCCGAAAGATCCGTCTCTACCGGCTCGCCAGCCGCAAGGAGCATCACAGCATCCTTCACGCCGTCAACATCATTCAGCACATAGTCTTTCAGTTCACCATACTCGCCTGCTTTCGCCCAGTAATTATTGAGCGTATTCCGCGTGAGGGCACGCACGACTGAATTCGGGTTATATATGCTGCTGCCTTCCTTCCTTTGGTAGCCATCGTACCACTCCGCCAGTTCTTCCCGCGAAAATTCCGGACTGGCATGGTTTTTCAGATAACGCTGGTACAATTCATCTACTTCTTCGCAGGTAAATCCAAAATATTCATCATACATGTTGCTGTTCGCCATATTGTATTCGTCAAAATGGTTCATCGTATCGCTGGCGGAATATTTTTTGATCGGGAGGACGCCGGTCAGATATGCCATCTCGACATATGCCCTGCCCTTTGTCATGTCCCCCAGGAAAGCCGTGTATTTTCCCCTGTCTGATTCTGTGAAATAGTCCTTATGAAAGATATAGTCCCATTCGTCAAAAATCATCAGAAACTTTTCGTTGCTATGCTCCAGCGATACGATACGCAAGATAGCTCCCATAGAGTCCTCATCATCAATTTCAACGTCCGGATACGCCCTCCTCAGATCACGTATCAGCCGTTTTTTTATCTTCATGATATACTGTGTATAAGAACTACATTCCGATACATCCCTGCTGAAATCAATATAGATCAGGTTGTGCTGGTTCAAATGCTTCGCGTATCCCTTATTCCCGGCAACCTTCAGATGAGCAAATACCTCCGCGCCATCCACGCCCTTTCCAAAAAAGGAGCCGATCATCGCGGCCACCACGGATTTCCCAAATCTGCGCGGCCTCGTGACAGAGATATAGCTGCCCTGCTGTTCTACGAGAGGGATTAATTCGGCTAACAGCTCCGTTTTATCTACAAAATATGGTCTTTCTGTTTCTCTCCTGTAAATATCAATGACATCTTGCGGGTTCAGATAATATCCCATTTCTTATGCCTCCTTTCAAAGCGGCTGCGAATTTGTCCGCCGGTTGACCGCCCTGTCGTTCTTTTCTTCATTATAACTGTCCAAAATGCATTTGTCCACGGCTATCCGGAAGTGCCACAGATATTTTTCCGGTGTTCTGAAAAGGAGGCTCCTGACTTCTGGGTTCCTGATACGCGATCATTCACAATTCCATAAACATCGTATCATACGGCGCGATGACCGCTGTCTTTTCACCGGCCTCCGTACAGATCACCGTGGTCTGCCCGATGTCGCTGTTATTGATCACTACCAGCTTTCTGCTGTCCGGGTAGTACGCGCATTCGGTATAGAGGTTGTCAGTCATGTAGAGTCCCCTCGCCCCCTCGCCACCCGCGTAGCGGATGAGCTGGTACAGCATTCTCGTATTGATGGGATTCACCTGGAAGGACGCCAGATAGATGCCCTTTCCTTTGCCGAACTCATGAACCGTCACCAGCGGATTCTCCCCGTCCGCCAACAGTACGTCCGCAGTACCGTCTGTCAGATAACGGTTTTCCTTCGCGGTAAGTGTCACGCCTTCCGGCAGCAGTTTTCCGTCGTCACGCACATCGAAGCTCCATCTGCCGTGACATACTCTTGCGCCGGTATCCTCGTCGACGCCGAGCACGTGAGCCATGCGAAAATACGTGTCGTAGCCCTCGACCGCGGACGGCTCGTTTACACCCAGAAATGCGCCGCCCTCGTACACCCACTGTGTCAGGGCTGTCACGAGCCCGTCGTCCTTCCACGCGTCTCCGCCGCTCCACGCGCTGCCCGCGTAGCCTGCGTTGATGACGATGTCCACATCCTGTAGCGCGCCGTTTTTCACATCCTCAAAGGACAGGAAGCGGACCTCCACCGGGAGGCCGGACAGAGCCTCGTTGATATGGATCAGGTCGTGCATGTATGTTTCGTGGAAATGGCCGGACAGCGTCCAGGAGCGGAGAGCTCCCCAGCTGTGCAGCACCGCCACTCTCGTACGGATACTGTAGGGCCTGCCCGCGTCATGGAAGGATCGGATCAGGCGGAACTCATCGGCCACTTTTTCTATGTAATCACAAAAATCCGGATACTGCCCGACCAGATGCAGATAACCGCCCAGGCCGATCCGGTCTATTTTGGCTCTCAGCAGAGCGCGCCGCACGCTGATCCAGTATTTTTTCGCGTCCAGGGTCGGATTTCCGCCCTCCGCGAAGGTCGGCGCCCCGCCCAGACCCACCGGGAACAGATACGGGTGCAGCCGAAGCTCATGGGTCGGCACATCGACGCCCGCGCAGAGCCGCGCCTCAAAGCCGGAAAACACGCATTTGATCAGGCCATCAAACCCAAATTCCTGAAAGCGTCCGTTGTAAGGCTCTACGCCGACCCAGCTGTCGTCATAAAAGACATACGCCTTCTTGCCATAGGAATGCACGAGTTCGATCAGCTTCCTGCCAAACGAAACGACAAAATCATTGATAAATTCCATCCAGTCTTTTTTCTTCTGGTCGCCCGGCATATGTGTGACATGCAGCATTCCTTTATTGATAAAATCCTCCGCGGTCATGGCATAGCCGTATTTTTTCTCAAATTCGTCCAGAGCCAGGCTGCTGACGGTATAATCGTAAGAACCCCAGTCAGAAAACAGGTTCCGGTTCCGCTCGCTGCTCCCCCAGATCCAGACAAAATTGTAAAACATCGAGGTAAAGCGGACGACCGTGGTGTCCGGATGCGTCTCGCACCAGTCCCGCATCCAGGCGAGCAGGTACTCCTGCGTCTCGGGATATCTGGGATCAATCTGCATCAGGTGCTCCTTGTCCCAGTTGTTTGTCATGTGATTGTACATGGAAATCTCTTCCCAGATCCGCCAGGCCAGGAAGCTGACCGTGTATTTGTGGAACGGAACGGCGCCATGAACCGTCACACTCCCGCTCCCGGAATCATAGCTCCAGGATGTCTGCGCACCTTCACAGGCGATCTGTTCTTCCGATGAGCCCGGCGAGGTGACATCTTTGCCGGATCTCCCTTCGCGAAGCGGAT
Source organism: Lachnospiraceae bacterium (assembly GCA_021203145.1). Classification (GTDB taxonomy): domain Bacteria; phylum Bacillota; class Clostridia; order Lachnospirales; family Lachnospiraceae; genus Choladousia. The sequence continues at coordinate 24,282 of JAJQBS010000098.1, forward strand.
TCTCACGGGCAAACCGTTCTGCCGCTTCAATCTTCTGATTCGAAGTACGGTCATAGACTTCCCAGTATTTGAACGCACTCTCGCTGTCGTTGACGCGGAACTGCTGGTCAAAAAAGCTGTCCATCAGGCGGATGGTCAGTTCGCAGCCCGAAGCCGATCTACAGTTCTGAACCGGTTCACTGTTCAGAGCCGATCCTCTATTCTTAGCCGGTCCACTGTTCTGAGTCGGCTCACTGTTCTGAGCAGATCCGGCAGTGCCAGCAGCCGAATGTTCCCGCTCGGAAGCTCCTTCCGGAACCGCGACTGCCGGCGGCGTACACAGAAAGGTCTGCTGCAGCTTGTCCTGATTTTTCCTTGCCCACTCATTATGGTCACGTATAATGCAGATGGTTGAATAAATTCCGTATCCCGCATGAACGATCTCATCAGACAGCACCGTTCCGTCGCTGTCCCGAATCACATCCGCGCCCCATTTTTCTGCCATATCCAGCGTCAGCTGCTCATAGCCGGACTCCCCCGGCAGAGTGAAGCCGCCTTTTTGTTTTCCCATATTGTTCTCCTCGTATAATAAGTTTGCTTATTCCCAGAAATGTTCTGATTCTTCGCTGGTAGATTTGATTCCGAATAACTCCATTTCCTTTTCAAGGTTATCAGCAGAAATCCAGCCTTCCAGATCAGCTCGTTCTTTCGCATGTTTTAATTTCTCTAAGAGAAGGCTTCCTGCCATTCCCATGCAAGTAAATTCGCGTATGAATTTATCAGCTATTTTCACCTGGTGCTCATCCATCACAGTGCGCCGTCCTTCGCGATCTCGTCCGAGACGAGCAGGGTCGAGAAGAACGCGAGCGCCAGCCCCTGGCCCCAGCCCTGGATCCAGGCCTTCGGGATGCCGCGGTAGCCTTCCCGGTCCTTCATGACGGCCGTTCCTCCGGACACATTCATCACTTTCCCGTCCTCACTGACATTCGCCAGAAGGCCTTTGATCGACTTGTTTATGTATTTGGAATGCAGCGGGTTGCCGCGGTTCAGCATGGCCGCCGCGATGCCTGCGGACGCAGATACCTCCTCATAGGATTCCGGGTCGTCCAGGACTGTTCTCCAGAGGCCGTTCTCCGTCTGCACGGTCTTCAGGGCCGCCAGCTGCTCGTTTAAGGAGCCGACGATATCAATGTATTTGGGATAGAGATAGCATTCCGGGAGAATGTCTCCCACCTTTGACATGGTAAACGCCGCCCAGGCATTTGCCCTTCCCCAGTAAATGCCCGACATATGGTCGCCAGTGAGATTATTGTAGCCGTGATAATAAAATCCGCTGCTGGGATTCTGCAGGTACCTGATGTGCCAGTAATACTGGTTCAGCGCGTCGTCGATCAGCTCCTGGTCTTTGTTCATCACGCCCACCCGCAGCAGAAGAAACGCCGCCATAAAAAGCGTATCCGCCCAGGCCTGCTCCGGGAAATCGTTATTGGCGGACACCGTGTGCTGCAGGACGTGGTCGCCAAAGCGGAGCGCATCCTTGCGGATATACTCAACCTTGCTCATGAGAATATCATAGTATTTCTGCTCGCCCGTCGCCTGGTACAGTGTGATCAGGCAGTGGCCCATGGCGCACGCGTTGACCGTCCAGACCTTTGGCAGCCCCAGGTCAATCAGCTCGTCCACCCGGTCCTTCAGAAGCTGCAGATATTCCTGGTTGCCCGTCTTCTCATATGCGTCGCTGATTCCATAGTAGGCCACTCCGCAGGGCCAGTCCCAGGTCAGATCCATATTCATCGTCTTTTTCACAATGCGGTCGATCGTCTGCTCGATTTCTTTCTTATCATATTCCAGTTTTAACATAGCTCCTCCTCCAAAATGAACCTGTCTTTTCTGTGCCTTTCTGATATACTTCCGGTTTCCTGCAATTCATCAGATACAACGATATTATACAGGGGCGTCTGGATTTCGTCCAGATTGTTTTTAAGCTCATCAATCGAAGTGGTCTGCCATCTGTCACTTCCCCGGCGAGCCGGCAGACAGATTTATACCGATACACGCCTGATCGTCGAAAAGGCAGACAGATTTACAGCAATACCTGCCTGATAGTCGAAAAGGCACCCGCCTTTAAAAATCGCCCGGGGCGATGGCAGGTGCCGTGTCTGTGATGCGCAGGAGCAGTCTGAAGCCTTGCGTCTGCTGCCTGCCGGATGGCATTCTCGTCCTGCGGACAAGAGAAACGCCGCTCCGGCTCCACGCCCCACGCTATGCATAATGATTCATTTATTCTGCGTCAAAAGTAGTCGCTACCGCATTCTCATAGGTCGGAAGCTTGGTCGTCAGTCCCTCGTTGTAGAGCTCCAGGCGCTCATCGATCACTTCCTGATATCCTGCGTCAAGGTACTGCTGCGCATACTGCTCATACAGAGCGTCAAATTCATCCTCGGAAGAAACCACCAGCTTGTCACGAAGCTCAATATACAGATTCAGCAGGGTCTCCTGATACTCTGTCACGGACTCAAGAGAATCGCCAAACATGCAGTCCGTCACGGCCCATCCGTAGGAAGCTACCTCAACCTGATTGTAGTAATTTTCAATCACTGCGTCATTGAAATTCTGCGGCAGATCCTGCGGCAGGGAGGCAATGATCGTCTCCTCAATCGTGCCCGTGCTTCTGGACGCAGTCACGATGCACCAGTAGTCGATGCTGTTGTTGTAGCCCTGCTTATAATCAGAGGACTGCTCGCTGTAATCGATAGATACCTTGTTGCCATCCTCGTCATAGGTAAAGTTCTCACCCTCGACGCCCCACTGGAAGGTCTCAAGAGTCTCATCCTGGCACATCCACTCCATGTACATCATGGCTGCTTTGATCTCATCTTCAGACGCCAGAGAGGAGAATCCGATCATCATGCCGAACGGGTTGTTCGCACGGTAAGCCGGCGCATAGCCTTCTTCATTGAGCTCGGTAGACTGAACCACTACCGCCAGCTCAGCGTCCGGATTCTGCTCGTAGAAAGAGGTCAGCCAGTCCATGGATGCGGAGATGTATCCGCCATAAGCGAAGGTCTCGCCATTGATGAAGTTGGACTTATCAGTCTCTGTGTCGATGGTGTAGTACTCTGGATTCATAATGCCCGCATTGTACTTCTGGTTGAGGAAGGAAAGCAGAGCGTAATTTTCATCGCTGCCAAGAGACGGGATCTGATAATCGCCGTACATTACCCAGTTCTCCTCATCCTGCGGATAGGTTCTCCACGCGTAGGTCTGGTCAGAGCCGACGCCTGTCAGCATCACGCCGCCGTCCGGATACTCTGCAATCCCGGCTTCCTTGATTGCCAGCATCGCATCGATGTAATCCTGGGAGTTCAGATCCGGAATGTAGTCATAGCCCACTTCCTCCAGCCAGTCCATGCGGACAAAGGTAACATAAGTATAGTTTGTCTCATAGTAGGCTCTTTCGCTCAGCACCAGGTAATCGCCGCCGGCGATCTCCACATACTGCAGCTGGTCGCGGTCTACCATGCCCTGATAATAGGTCGGTGCGATTTCCGCAAACTGCTCGATATCATACTCGGTCAGATAGCCTTCTGTCGCCCATGTCGCGAGCTTGTCATAGTCGTATTCCATCAGGATCGTCGGAAGCTCTCCGGACGCTCCGAGCAGGGCATAGTCCGTCATAACATCCGTACGGGTTATCCCGACATACTCAACATTGATGTTGTACTTGTCTCCGAATTCGGTCTGTACCCATTCGGTCCAGTAGTTGTCCGTCACATCCGGCACGCCCTCCGCGCCTCTGTCGTAAACCGGAATCTTGAGCGTTACCGTCTCGTCAAACGCTTCCCACGCGTCCATGCCGGTCGCTTCCTCAGCGCCTGCAGCCGCCGGAACGCTGCCGAATACCATCGTGCCGGCAAGCGCCGCAGCAAGAATTCTGCTCACTCTCTTTGTCATCATGCATGTCCTCCTTACATTTTTTGCAACAGCCCAGGACAGCACAGGTTCTGCTTTGCAGGCGAACTGCAGCCCACCGTTCTGAGCAATTATATTTTATAGTTTATGTGTACCCGGATTATATGGGCTTGCGAGTTCGCTGCGCAAGCCTTTGGAAATGCCCCTCCCTTCGGTCGAGGGATATCCCGCACGAAGTATGGGATGCCCCCGGCGAGGGCAGGTCGGTTTGCCCATGAGAGTTCGCTTCGCGAAGGGCAAACCTGTGGAAATGCCCCCTCCCTTCGGTCAGGGGCAGGTCGGTTTGCCCATGAGAGTTCGCTTCGCGAAGGGCAAACCTGTGGAAATGCCCCCTCCCTTCGGTCAGGGGCAGGTCGGTTTGCCCATGAGAGTTCGCTTCGCGAAGGGCAAACCTCCGGGAAAAACACCAGGGTTAGCCAGTCCTTTGGTTCTGGCCATCCAGTCCCAGATGCGGGGCTTATCCGGCGGCATACAGCCCTCTCAGCCCTTCACCGCGCCGAGCATCGTGCCTGATACGAAGTATTTCTGCAGGAACGGATAGATGCAGATAATCGGGATCGTAACAAACATGATCGCCGCCGCCTGGAGCACCTCCGGCGTGCTGGTCACGGCCGCCGCCTCGGACAGGGTCGTCGTCTGCGCCTCACTCGCGGAAGCTACCATCTGGTAAAGCTTGTACTGCACCATCTTCAGCTTGTCCGTGCGGATATAGTACATATTGTCCGCATAGGCGTTCCAGCGGCCCACCGCGTAGAACAGAGCCAGCGTCGCGAGGATCGGCTTCGACAGCGGAAGCACAATTTTCATCAGCACCTGGATGTTCGTCGCACCGTCGATAAATGCGGATTCCTCCAGACTGTCCGGAATGTTTGACATGAAGTAATTCTTCATGATCAGCATATTGTACGGCGAATAAATCAGGGGCCAGATCAGCACCCACACCGTATCCAGCAGATTCAGGTCGTGCATCAGCAGGTAGGTCGGAATAATACCGGCCGTAAAATACATCGGCACCATCAGGATGAACGTTATCCAGGAGCGCCCCTTCAGCCGCTTCTTGGAGAGCGGGTAAGCCGCGCACGTACAGGCCACCATGCCGAGAGCCGTAAAGACGATGGTCACGACCAGACTGTATACAAAGGAATATACCAGGCTTCCATCCTTGAAAATAGAGATGTAGGCGTCAAAATTGATCCCTTTCGGCCAGAAGGTCACCTGCTTTGCCAGAACCGCGCTGTTGCTGGAAATCGACTTCGCCAGCAGATGGACGAAGGGAAGCACACAGGTCGCGCACAGAAGAACCAGAATCAGCATCATAACCGCGTCACTGAAGCGGAACTTTGTAATCGCGTGGCTCCCATTTGTGGTAAAATCACCCTCGCCGGAAGCCTGTTTTTTATTTTTAGCCATATGTATTCACCCTCCTTTCCTCTCTAGAGCAGGCCGTCTTCGCCAAGCTTCTTTGCCACCTGGTCAGCAATCAGCACCAGGGCCACGCCTACGAGTGACTGGAACAGGTTCACCGCGGTCGCCATACTGTACTTGCCCGCGGAAAGACCTTTTTCATAAATATACACCGCGAACTGATACTGGAAATCACGCACCATCGAGTTTTCAAAAGCGGTCAGGCGCTCCAGGTTGCTGCCCATTACACGCCCAAGATTCATAATCAGAAGGGTCACAATCGTCGGCCGGATACCCGGAAGCGTAATGTGGAGCATCCTCTTCCACCGCCCCGCGCCGTCGATCATCGCCGCCTCATAGAGGTCGCCGCTGATACCGGTGATCGCAGCCAGATACATGATCGTGCCCCAGCCCATCGTCTGCCATACGCCGATCAGCAGATACGTCACCGCCCAGTGCCATTTCTCCGTCAGGAACGGGATGCCGGACTCAATCACGCCCCAGTCCATCAGGATGATATTGATCAGGCCGGAGGTCGGGCGGAACATCGTGTAAGCCACGCTGCCGATGATCGCCCAGGAAAGGAAATGCGGCAGGTACAGGATTGTCTGCGTCACCTTCTTGAACTTCGGGTACCGCAGCTCATTCAGAATCAGCGCCAGGATGATCGGAAGCGGGAATCCCACAGCCAGATCCAGCAGGTTGAACGCGATCGAGTTGCGCAGCGCACGGATAAAATCATTGTCGCTGAAAATCTTTTTGAATGTGTCAAGGCCGACCCATTCACTGCCCGAATACCCTTTCATCGGCTTGTAATCCATGAACACCATGCGCAGGCCCGGATAAGCCGCGTAGCTGAACACAATTACCAGAATGATCGGAAACGCCAGCATCACATAGAGCTGCCAGTCCCGCTTCATTGCTTTTCCCAGGGGCATATCACTTTTGGGTACAGCCGGTTTCTTTGTCTTTGCCATATCATTGCCTCCCTCCAACATGCAAATAACTCGCATTTGAATAAAAAACACGTAGAAACATAAATTTTTATAGATTTTAATCCCCTGTCTTCAAAAAATGAATAAAGAAAAATGGGTAATTTGTTTAAAAAAATGGGTTTTTTATCCTGAGAAGAGACATATTTTACCGGAACACTTCCCGTATCGCGCAGCAATGACGGCAGTTTGTACAATATCCTGTTATGTCAGGGGCGTCCGGCGCAAGCTGGAAAACTCCTTACGCGACCGAAGCGAAGCGCAGACTCGGGTGCGGCTTTAGCCGCAAAACACCTTGCCCGGCCCTGCGCACCAAAAGACGCACCAGAACAGCCCTCATGCAGTCCCAATGCGTCATATCCTGTTATTCCTCATTCTTTCAATTTTATTTTTTTCTTCCAAAAAGAACCGCCTGATAAGGCTACATTTTACCTTCTGCACGGTCATAATTGTTCAAAAGAATCTGATAGCCGTCCCGCTCCACACACCACGGCCGCGCAATGTTGTGCCTGTGGGATGCTCACGCCCGCTCCTCATCCGTCTTCATCCGGCGGCAACTGCGCCTTTAAATCCTCCTGCCCGTCAAGCAGGCCGGCCTTCCCGCCTTTTTGCGGAGTCAGATAGTTTTCCCGCAGATCACGGCGCATCTGTTCAAGCTCCTCATAAAGCCCTCTCGCGGAAAGCCTGGCTGCGCCCGCCCCAAGAATAATGATCTGCTCGAGCGCGTCGGATGTGGCCACAGTCACATGGTATCTGCGTCTGATCTGCCGCGCGGTCTTTTCAATATACTGGTCAGCCGTCTCTGCTTCTTTCGTATAAACGACATAAATATTATGATACCGGGACACCTCCGTGCTGTGTCCGGCGATGTGGTAAGCGTCAAATACAACAATGAGGGTATTATTTTTATATCCCTGGTAGTTGCACATCAGATCCAGAAGCCGTGTGCGGGCGCTCTCCAGGCTGGTCTTTGAGAGCTCCTTCAGCTCGTCCCATGCGAAAATGATATTATAACCGTCCACCAGGAGACATTCTTCCAACGGCTCTCCCGCTTTTCCTCCCCGCCTTGTCCCATGGGCGTCTCCGGGCACGGAAGCCGTATCCGAGCTGACCGCCTGCGCATCCTTCCGCGCGGAGTCTTTGCCGGAGTCTCCCAAAAAGGAAGCGCCGCCCGGCCGTGTGGTCTGTGACGCCTCATATCCGGCCCAACCCGAATCCTGCCGCGCCTGCGGGCCTTTGCCGCCTGGGGAGCGTCTTCCTTCCCATCTTGCAGCACCGTAGGTGCGTTCAAAGATTGTGCGGAGCTCATCTTCGGCCGCCGCCGCAGAACCGCTGCTCTTTTCGGACGCGGCGCCGCGAGCGGCTGTGTTTCCTCCCGGATATATGCCCCGGGCAGGCTCGCTTCCTCCCGGATACGCGCCCCGGGCAGGCCCGCTTCCTCCCGGATATGCGTCCCGGGCGCCTTCGCTTCCTCCCGGATACGCGCCCCGGGCAGGCTTGCTTCTGCCCGGATATACGTCCTGCGCGTCACCTTCCCTCTGCAAGGTCTCGCCCCGCCTGTTGCCCGCAATCGCTTCCTCCGCATACCGGTCGGTGTCCGCGATATGTACGTAATCCGGCACATCCTCCCAGTCCACGACAAAGCCCGCTCCGTGGGCGCAGAAGACAGAGCCGCATGGATTGTCCAGATCAAGGGTCGGCTGATAGCTCCGCGCCTCAATCACTTCCTGGGCATTGTGACATTCTTCATACCCCTTCAGCCTGCAAAAAAGCCTTCCCCTTCCTTTCGTGTAAGCGAGCAGCTCACTCTGGTAGCCGCGCATCGTCACGACCGGAGCCGTGCCGGTGATTTCCATCATATCAGACGCGCCGCCCGGACTACCGCCGGATTTCTGATCAAAGCTAATGGAGGATTTCCGGTCAAAGCTGCTGCCGGCCTGGCCAACGCTGCCGGATTTCCGGCCGGAATCACCGATTCCCGCACCGGTACCGTCGTCTGTTTCCCCGGCGCTGCCGGACACAGCAGCCTGCCCGCTCTGCGAATATGAACCTCCGAATGCGCCTGAGGACAGCACCGGCGCCCCGGCAGTCCCATGCATGCGCTGTATATCGGACAGTGCGCGGCCGACGGATTCCATCGGCACCTCGATCCGGAACTGATAGACCGGCTCAAGCAGGACGGACTGTGCGCGGCAGAGCCCCTGCCGCACGGCGCGGTACGTCGCCTGGCGGAAATCGCCGCCCTCCGTATGTTTCTGGTGCGCCCTTCCGGCGATAAGAGTAATTTTCATATCTGTAATTTCCGACCCCGTAAGTACCCCCAGGTGCTGTTTTTCTTCCAGGTGTGTCATCACCAGCCGCTGCCAGTTCAGATCCAGCTCATCTGTGCTGCATCTGCTCTCAAACTGCAGCCCGCTGCCGCGCTCGCCCGGCTCCAACAGAAGATGCACCTCAGCGTAGTGGCGGAGCGGCTCGAAATGTCCCATGCCGACCACGGGCGCTGCAATTGTCTCACGGTACACGATACTGCCCTCGCCAAACCGCACATTTACACCGAACCGCTCCCGGATAATCGTCTGCAGAACCTCGGTCTGTACCTCGCCCATAAGCAGCGCATGAATTTCGCCGGCACCGCCGCCAGAAGACCTTCCCGCCGCCGAGTACGCCCCGCCGCTCTCCGATGCAACTCCCGCCCCGGTCGACATGGAAACGCCGGTGCTGACCCTGTCTGACCTGGTTGACATAGATGCGCCGGTATTGACCCTGTCTGACCTGGCCGACATGGAAGCGCCGGCGCTGCCCCTGTCCGACCCTGTCGGCGCCCATGTGATATGCAGCTGTGGCTCTTCCTCCTCCAGCTGTTTCAGCTGCCGGTAAGCGAAATGTACATCCGTTCCTTCCACCAGTTCGATCCGATAAGAAAGTACCGGTTCCAGGATGGGCGTCTCCGCCTCCGGCTCCGCGCCAAGTCCCTGTCCCACATATGTGTGTTCCGGCCCGGTGACCGCGCAGACCGATCCCGCCGCAGCCTCCTGCGCCGTCTCGAAAGACGCGCCGGAGAGCATTCGGATCTGATTTACCTTTTCCTCATTTGTCAGAATATCTTTTACATGCAGTGTCCCTCCGGTTATCTTCATATGCGTCAGCCGGTTCCCCTGCGCGTCACGCGAAATTTTGAAAACCCGCGCGCCAAATGCTTCTGGATATTCCTTCTCCATGCTGTAGAGTCGGATCCCTTCCAGAAGCTCCTCCACGCCCACTAGCTTGAGCGCCGAGCCGAAATAGCAGGGAAACACCTGTCTGCCCGCAATCGCGCGCCGAATCTCGTCTGCGCCGATCCGCTCCCCGGAAGCATAGATCTCCAGAAGCCGCTCATCGCACATCGCCAGATCTTCCTGGAATTTCTCTTCCCTGGCCGCCTGGTTTTCCCGGAAATCTCCGCCCTTCGCCATCCGGTTTCCTTCGGGTTCTCTGCTTTTCGCCGCCTGGTTTTCCCAAGAATCCTCCGGCAAGGTTCCATCCGCGCTTCTTCCTTCCTGTTTCCGAAGATCGAAGCCGGAAAAATCCACGCAGCCTCCGTCCAGCTTCGCTATAAGCTCCGCCATCAATACCGCGCGATCCGTCCCAGGCAGATCCATTTTATTGATAAATATAAATACCGGTATCTCATACCGCGCAAGCAGCCGCCAGAGCGTCTCCACATGGCTCTGCACACCATCCGGCGCGCTGATCACAAGCACAGCGTAATCCAGCACCTGCAGCGTCCGTTCCATCTCTGCGGAAAAATCCACATGCCCCGGCGTGTCCAGAAGCGTCATCAAAAGATCCTCCGCCCCGTCTCTGGAACCAGGGTTCCCATCTTCATCACCAGGCTTCCCTTTCAGCTCGATCTGCGCCTGCTTCGAGAAAATAGTAATCCCCCGCGCACGTTCCAGTTCAAAATTGTCAAAAAATGCGTCCTGATGATCCACCCGCCCCAGAGCGCGGATCCGCCCTGTCAGATACAGGATCGCCTCCGCCAGCGTCGTCTTGCCGGCGTCCACATGAGCCAGCAGACCCGTACAACAGGTTCGTTTTTTTCTATTTTCCTCTGTTCCAGCGGTCAAATGGCTGCTTTTGCCCGCCATCTCAGGCGAATGTGTGTGCTGCCCTTCCCCGTCTGTGTGCATAAAAAACGCCTCCTCCGGTAAAAAATAAACTGCGTTTATTCTATCACAGGAGAAGGCCATAGTCGAGAGGCTCTTCTGAAATTAGATATTCTTGCTTTCACACTTTTTTCGGTAATTTCGGATAAATATGTAAGCTGATTTCGCCTTCAGGAGTTCGGTATATTGTAGCTTTTTCCAGAATCAACTTCCACAGCCTGTTTTTTTCAGGAATCGTTAGCTGCTGATAACTGTCCAGCAATTTCTGAGCAGCGGGAATAATCTCTTCCTCCGCATTCTGTCCATCCTCTTTAGATTCTCTTTTTCTTAATAAATCAGCTTCTGAAGCTCGCAAATCCCGCAATTCTCTGCTCAACACATCATTTCGTTTTGTAAACATTTCAACCGTGTATATGCCTTTTTCCAGGTATTCACAAGCACTGTCCTGTTGTGCCTGCAGCTGCTCAATCTGCTCTCGAACAATTGATAAGGCAGTATCAATCGAATTTGTCTTTTGAGGCTGATCTGTTTCTACCTCGATCGTATATTCTTTACAATTCCAATCGTATAATCAGTCAGCTCCACGGATTCTCACATCCTTCCATGTAATATCTTCTCCGGGAAATTTCAGCCAGAAGAAATCCTCCCACATCACCCCGTGCGTCTTTTTTACGATCTTATATGCACCTGTATTTCTCTACCCTGACGAACCTTTTTAACTCAACAGTCATCAAATCACATGTGACCATTGGTGTCAGGCACCATTAAAAATTTGCTTTGTCAGTACTCCGATGCCGCTTCCGATCTTCCCACCTTTCAGCATGTATTCTTTTACCGCCCTCTGCAGGCTGGTGTCTTCCGGCAGCCTCTGAAGATCTTTCACGCCGTGAAACAGCCACAGAAAGCAGTCCTCCTCGCCAAAATCCGTTTTAAACACTTCATACTCCGATGCAAAGCGGCGTATTCCAGAGGTTGGGCCAAGCAGCCTAAAGAGTTCAGGACTTAACAGCCAGGAGTCGCACAGCACGGCTTTCGGCTTTCCCAGTGGGCAGATAGCCTTCGCGTGTTCTGTAAAAAAAAGGTTCATCGTCCGGTATGAATCTGCCAGATCCTCTTCCGTAAGCCGTGCGTCGGAAGGGATGTGAACATGCAGCACCATGTCTCCCCTTTGAAATTCAGCTTCCGGCAGCGCCTCTTTGGCACGGCAATATTCGAACTCCAGGGTTCCCAGGCGGAACAATCTTCCTGCGGTCTGCCGCCATGTCCAGAAAGCTCTGTCAAACAGCCATTCCCCTGTGTTCCTCCTGGTCTCATACAGGAACCGGGAGAAACAGCCCATCGTATCGTAAAACACGCTGTCTGTCAGATTGCTTTCCCTGTATTTTTCGCGTGTAAGGCATACGGCCGAAAGCATGGCCGCCAGCTGTGCCATACCGGTATTCCCCTCCCGCGGCTTTAGCCGTTTGGCGAGATGCTCCTGCGCCTCTTCCGCCAGGACCGGATCCGTCAGCTGACAGATCAGCTCAGAGCAAGCCTCCCATGGGAAGTCCCTTAGCTGCTCCTCAATCAGTTTTTTTACCGGGGCAGGCAGTTCCAGCTCATCTGCCAGTTTCAGGACAGATTCCTGCCACATCTGTCCTGACGCGGTCGTTTTTTTACTCATTTTCTTCTTCCACATGCACCTTGGGGTCGGGTACCATTGCAAAACTCTGCAAAACATGACTTCCCTGCGATGGCTCCTGACACCAAAATCTCCCTATAACCTCCGTTTATTTCGCGAAACAGGAGAATATTTTATCTGTAAAATGATTCTCGAATTTTGGCGTGAACAGGCTTACAACAGGTACAATGATCAATCCTCCGATCATTGCAATCGCTCCCGCGTTGATGGAGGAGGCGATGAATTTCAGATAAACATTTGAAACCGTCAGCGCAACCCCGAAAATAAAGCAGGCCCACACGGAAAGTCTGGTTACACCCTTCCAGTACAGCCCATACATAAACGGAGCGAGAAATGCTCCCGCCAGCGCGCCCCAGGAGATCCCCATCAGCTGCGCAATAAACGTGGGCGGGTCAAGGGCGATCACGACTGATATGACAATAAAGAAGACAATCAGGATTCTCATAAGAAGAACCTGCTTTTTATCACTCATATCCTTTACAAATGTTTCTTTTATAAAATCAATCGTCAGCGTCGAGCTTGAAGTCAGTACCAGTGAGGAAAGCGTCGACATGGAAGCGGAAAGCACCAGCATAATGACTACAGCAATCAGGACGTCGGGAAGGGATGTCTCCAGGATATAGGGAACGATGGCGTCATAAGCGATCGCCCCGGATTCTGAATAAATGGCCGGAGAATCAAAGAGCCTGCCGAAGCCGCCTAAAAAGTAGCAGCCTCCGGAAACTACCAGCGCGAAGAAAGTCGATACAATGGTGCCGGTTTTTACGGCCTTTTCATCTTTGATGGCATAGAATTTGTGTACCATCTGGGGCAGTCCCCAGGTCCCAAGGGAAGTAAGAACCACTACTCCGAGAAGTCCCAGAGGATCCGGGCCGAAAATAGAGGCAAATGCGCCCGGGCTTGTCGTATTTCCCACGGAATCGGTCGCCACTACCTCTGCCATTTTGGCCACAGCCGAGGTAAGGCCCCCCTGGTTATTGAGTACAGCCAGAATAATCAGCACAATGCCGACGAGCATAATGCATCCCTGAATAAAATCATTGATCGCCGTAGCTACATACCCGCCCACGATTACATAGACTGCGGTAAGGATCGCCATGGCCAGAACACAATATTTGTAGGGTATGCCAAAGGCCATCTCAAAAAGATTCGAGAGACCGTTGTACACGGAGGCCGTGTAGGGAATCAGGAATATAAATACAATAGCGGAAGCAGCAATCTTGAGCGCCTTGCTGTCGTAACGTTTTTCAAAATAGGAAGGCATTGTAACGACGTCCAGATGATGCGTCATGACCCTCGTCCTCCTCGCGAGCACAAGCCATGCGAGAAGACTTCCGATGATAGCGTTGCCGATACCGATCCAGGTAGATGAAATGCCATATTTCCAGCCGAACTGCCCGGCATAGCCTACGAATACAACCGCTGAAAAATAAGAAAAGTCCCATAGGCAAAAGCGGTCAGCCACGGACCTACTGAGCGCCCGCCCAGCACGAAGGCGTTGGCGTCCGTCGCGTTTTTTCTGGAATAAATACCCACGCTGATTAAAATAGCAAAAAATACAAGCACAAGAACAATTTTAGTGAACAAGGCTGGATCCTCCTTTGTAATATCGCTACTGTTCACACCTGCAGGGGCAAAAACAACGTAAATCTGGTCAGGCTGTGATCTGTAACGTAATATCTGGATTTCAGAATGAAGACTGTGCGAATACCGGGCAGTTATGAGAGATTCAGAAGCCTGGACGCATTTTTATACAGGACGTCTTCCTTTTCCTGTTCCGTCAGAGCGCAGGTCTGTACAAACTCTGCCATTTCCCTTTGCTCGCCCCAGGGGGAATCCGTAGCAAAAAGGATTTTTTTCATTCCATGAGTTCTCGCAAGGTCAATAAAGGAATGTTCGTCAAGCAGGCCGGCAATCTGTTTTTCCCCAAAGGAGAAAGCCGTGTCAAGATAGACGTCTGATCCTGCGATGTATTTTTTTACATCTTCCCACATATTGTAGCCGCCCATGTGTGCCAGAACCATCCTCTGAGGATGCACCTTTTCAAGGACATTCAGTATTTTTTCCGTATGGGAATGTCTGGAGCCGGGAAAGCTCACGTCAAAGCCCGCGTGCACCACCGTGATCAGTCCCAGCTCTTCCGCATAGTCGATGATACGCAGGTATCTGATATCATCAAAATCGGTGTACTGATATTCCGGATGGAGCTTGATGCCCTTTAAGCCCAGGCCCTGCACGCGCTTCAGAACATCTCTGTAATTCTCTGTATCCGGATGGATCCCCCCAAAGGAAAAAACCTGATCATGGCAGCGGTTTGTCTCCGCCGCAAATTCATTGATTTCGTCTGCTTTGACAGGGTTTGTAACGACCGGAAGGATGACGGAAAGTGCTATATTGCTTTCCCTCATGGATTGAATCAGTCCATTTACCGTCCCGTCCGTAAAAGCCCGGATGGAGGCGCTTTTCTCCAGTTTCGGTATTGCCCTTCCCGCCAGTGTGTCGGGAAAGGTATGTGTATGAAAATCAATAATCATAAGTTATATGCCTCAACAGAATCAATCAGTACAAAGCCGGAGCCCACAAGCACCTCCGCCGCTTTTGTGTTGTCGGAGGTCTTAATGATAATCGAGGCATTGTTTTCGCCGCTGTTAAGCGCATAGATATAGGAAAGGCTTACCCCGGCGCCGGTCAGGAGCTCTGTCATTTTGTTCAGCATACCGAAGTGGTGGGGAAGCCTCACGCCGATCACATCCGTCAGCGTGGAGGCGAATCCTTTCTGGGCAAGAATATCCTGCGCGGTCTTCGGGTTGGATACAATCAGCCTGAAAATACCATATTCCGCTGTGTCCGCCAGTGAAACGCAGACAATATTGATGCTGTTATCAGCGAGGATCTTCGTGATCTCGTTCAGCCGGCCCGTCCTGTTTTCAATGAATACAGAAAGCTGTTTTATAAATGTCATTCTATTGCTCCTCCGATCTCCCAGCCTCTTTCAAAGGCCGCTGCATTTATATCAATGGTCTTCACCGGAACAGTATTCTTAATTACATGAACCCATTCCTCTTTTTCAAAATTCATCTGCCTGGCGGCCACGCCAATGATGATTACATTAAATACCTTAGAATTGCCGAGCCGTCTGGCTTCCCCCATGGCGTCGCAGGAAATCACTCTGTGCGTCGTTTGCAGGCTTTCTATAATCCCTTCCGGATACTCTGCCGCGCCTGTCACGACCGACATGGGGTCGATTCTCTGGTCGTTTACGATAATGACGCCGTCTTTTTTCAGGAAATGCCTGTACCTGAGGGCTTCAAGCCGCTCAAAGGCAATCAGCACGTCAGCCTGGCCTTCTTCAACGATCGGCTCCGCCACTTTTGTCCCATACCGCACAAACGTGACGACACTTCCTCCTCTCTGTGCCATTCCGTGGACCTCGGAAAGCTTCACGTCCAGGCCGGCATCTGTAATTACGCCGCCAATAATACGGCTTGTAAGGAGCGTACCCTGGCCGCCCACTCCCACGATCATTATATTTTTCACATCAGACATTTTATTTCACCTTCACCTTCTCGATCGCACCGGATTTACAGAGCTGCATGCAGAGGCCGCAGCCGTTGCACAGGGTATCGTCTATCTGCACCCTTCCGTCAGCCGCCTTCGTGATGGCCGGGCAGCCCGGTTTCAGGCACAGTCCACATTTTCTGCACTTATCAGGGATCGTTTGGCATTTACTGTCAAAAACCACTCCTTTGAGCAGTGCGCAGGGAGATTTCGCTATGATAACAGATACGGCTTCCCTCCCGACCTCTCTCTTTATCACCCGTTCAAGCTCGGAAATGTCAAAAGAATTCACCTCATAAACATGCTCAATCCCCATTGCCATGCAAAGGCTGTAGATATTTATGGCATAGGTAACCTCTCCTTTCAGTGTTTTTCCTGTCGCCGGATGATCCTGGTGTCCGGTCATCCCGGTGGTGGAATTGTCAAGGATCACTACCGTGCCGGTAGCCTTGTTGTAGACCATATTCATAAGAGAATTCACCCCTGTATGAAGAAAGGTGGAATCTCCGATGACAGCTACCCAGTCTCTGACATAAGCGCTGCCCTTTGCCTTCTCCATTCCGTGAAGCGTGCTTATGCTGGCGCCCATACAGACATTTGTGTCCATCACGTTCAGGGGCGCGACCGCGCCGAGAGAATAACAGCCAATATCTCCCGCCGCGTGCAGCTTCAGCTTCTTCAGCACCGTGTAAACGCTTCTGTGGGGACAGCCGGGACAGAGAATGGGCGGCCTCGGAGCTGCTTTCGCGGGCGCGTCAATCTCCAGCTTCTGCCCCAGGAGCCTTTCCCGGAGCATATTGGCAGAATACTCACCCTGAATCGTAAATATTTCCTTGCCGGTGCAGGAAATCCCCCAGCTCTTTACCTGTTCTTCGATCACGGGCTCCAGCTCTTCAACAATATACAGCCTGTCAACTTTAGAGGCAAATTCCTCGATCAGCCTGCGCGGCAGAGGGTTGACAAGCCCAAGCTTGAGGACGGACGCATCCGGAATCGCTTCCATCACATACTGATACTCGATCCCCTGCGTGATAATCCCGATGGAGAGATCCCTGTAGACAGCCTCGTTTAATGGCATGGAACAGGCGTCCTCCGCGAGAGCCTTCATCTGCTGCTCGACAATGACATGTCTTTTCTTTGCGTTCGCCGGGAGGAGAACATTTTTTTCAATATTTTTTATGTAAGGCCTGTCCGGGATCTCCTGCCTCTCCTCAAGCTCCACAATGCCCTGTGAGTGCCCCAGTCTGGTAGTCGTTCTCACAATAACAGGGGTGTCATACTTTTCGCTGATCTCAAAGGCATATTTCATAAATCGTCTGGCTTCGTCGCTGTCAGAAGGCTCAATCACCGGAACCATTGCCGCCCGGCCGACCATCCTGGTATCCTGCTCGTTCTGCGAGCTGTAAAGCCCCGGGTCATCGGCGGCGACCATAACAAGTCCCCCGTTCACCCCTCCGTAGGAGATCGAATAAAGCGGATCGGAGGCGACATTTACGCCGACATGCTTCATGGAAGCCATCGCCCTTACCCCCGCCTGCGAGGCTCCGATCGCCACCTCCATCGCCACCTTTTCATTGGGTGACCATTCCGCGTAAACCTCATCATATTTCACTATGTTCTCACTTATTTCCGTGCTCGGCGTCCCGGGATAGGCGGCGGAGACCTTTACCCCCGCCTCATAGGCGCCTCTCGCGATTGCCGCGTTGCCGAGCATAATCATTTTTTCACCCACTGTATTTTCCTTCTTTCTTTTCGGTCACGAGTTTCTCAGAGTTTCCTTCGGGCGCAGATCCTTCACTCTCTTTGCCTTTCCCTCAAAGCGCTGGAGTGTGTTCGGGGATTCCAGCTTAATAATTGTGTCAAGCCCTAACACTACCTTAAGCTTTGAATTGATGGTCCTGCGGATGCTGTTGATCTTCTGGAAATCATCCGTCATCTTGTCCGGCGCCAGCTCCACCCGGATGGTCAGCTTATCCGAGTGGCCTTCCTTTTCAACAATGATTTCATAATGCGGTCCTATTTCGTCTACGCTCAGGAGAACCTCTTCAATCTGGCTGGGGAATACGTTTACTCCCTTGATTTTCAGCATGTCGTCGGTCCGCCCGCTGAAGTTTTCCATTCTCATCGTGGTTCTGCCGCACTTGCACGGCTCGCAGATCAGCCTTGTGATATCCCTCGTCCGGTATCTGACGAGAGGCTGTGCCTCTTTGTCAAGGCAGGTGACCACCAGCTCACCCCTCTCTCCATAGGGGAGTACCTCCCCGGTCCTGGGATCGATTACTTCGCAGAGAAAATGGTCTTCATTTATATGGAAGCCACAGAGATATTCACATTCTCCGGAGACTCCGGGGCCGCCAATTTCACTCATTCCGTAATTGGATGTAACGAGAAGCTGCTCACCGAATACCTTGCGGCATTCCGCCCTGATCGCTTCTGTCAGCATCTCGCTGCCAAAAAGGCCTACTTTAAGATTGATGTCCTTCTGAGGATTGAGCCCCATCTCCATAGCGACCTCTCCAATGCGGAGCGCGTAGGAAGGCGTCGCTACCAGAAGGCTTGTACCGAAGTCCTTCATATACATCAGCTGCTTCTGCGTGTTGCCCGTCGACGAGGGGATGATGGCCGCGCCTATTTTTTCAAGACCGGAATGCAGGCCAAGCGCGCCTGTAAACATGCCATAGCCAAAACAGATCTGCGCGACGCTCTCACTGGAAGCACCGCCTGCACAGGCGAGCCTCGCAACACACTCAGCCCAGTTTTCAAGATCACGCCGTGTATATCCGACCACCGTCGGCTTGCCCGTCGTGCCGGAAGAAGCGTGAATTCTCACGATATCCTTCTGGGGTACGGCAAACCAGCCAAACGGATACTGATCCCGCATATCCTGTTTCGTGATAAACGGGAGAATCCTTATATCCGCAAGCGTCTGGATGTGTTCAGGCCTTACCCCGGCGGCGTCCATCTTCACCCGGTATGCGGGGAGATTTTCATAAACATAATTTACCGTCTTCTTGAGCTTCGCCAGCTGTATTTCCTCGATTTCGTTTCTTGACAGAGTCTCTTCCTTTGCCCATATCATAATCCATGTTCTCCTTACTTCCCTGAACTTTGCCTGCTTCGCGGACAGTGCCGCAATAGATAGCTTCGCAGGCACTGCAACAATACATAGCTTCACGGACACTGCCGCAATACATAGCTTCACGGGCACTGCCGCAATACATAGCTTCACGGGCACTGCCACAATAGATAGTAAACGACGTAAGTCGTTTTACCGCTAAGAATTAATGCTACCACACTTTTGCATATCTTGCAAAACAAAATTCATAATTATTATACTTTTTTCAGCATTTTTCAGGATTTTCCTGGATCTTCTCTCAGCACATACCCGCGCCCGCGCACGGTGTGGATGAGTTTCTCTTCGTATCCGCTGTCAATTTTCCGGCGCAGATAGCTGATATAGACGTCCACGACATTCGTTCCGCCTTCATAATCATAGTTCCAGATATGGTTTTCAATTTTTTCCCGGGATAAGATGATTCCGGCATTGTGCATCAGATATTCAAGAAGTGCGTATTCCTTTGCAGAAAGGACGATTTCCTGGCCGCCGCGGGTCACGCGCTGTGACGCGCAGTCCATTACAAGGTCGCCGACGACAAGCTCATTGCGCGCGTTGCCGTGAACCGTCCGGATCATTGCCCGGATACGGGCGGAAAGCTCTTCAAAAGAAAATGGTTTGGTAAGGTAGTCGTTTGCCCCGCTGTCAAGCCCCCTGACCCGGTCCGAAATGGAATCGCGCGCAGTCAAAAAAAGCACCGGGGTATGTTTCCCGGCGTCGCGGAGCGACCGCAGTACAGCATAGCCATCCGCTTTTGGCATCATGACGTCGAGAATGACCGCGTCATAATCGGCACATGCCAGATTTTCGATGGCTTCCTCCCCATCGAAGCAGCTGTCCACGCTGTACCCGTCAGAGATCAGTTTTTTTGTGATGATCCGGTTCAGGTCCCGTTCATCTTCCGCTAAAAGTATTCTCATGATTCGCCTCCCAATCCCGCAGCAGCAGTGCGGTTACCTGTATTGTAGAGGCAAATGAAATCAATTGCAAGTGTTCCGGAAAAATTTTAGTCGTCCCATTCGGCATCAAATTCGATAATTGCGCCGGTGGATGCGTTTATTTCACATTCGTATTCCATCTGCCCCTGATAAAACTCAATCTCATAGACCATGATGCCGTCGTCTTTATCCAGCTTCGCCTTTTTAAAGGTTACCTCAGATGCGGAGAGCCCGGCTCTTTCCAGTGCGATCGCTTTGGCTTCATCGAGGCTGACGCCTGTGTCAGCCTCGTTGGAATTGGTGGTTGCGGTGCCGGCGGATCCGGTGTCTGCCCCGTTCGAACCGGTGGCTGCGGTGTCGGTGGATCCGGTGTCTGCATTTTGGGAATTGGCGTCTGCCGCATCACTGGCAGCCGTGTTCGAAGATAAAGTGTCTGCGCCTGTTACTGTGATTACCTTTTCCGTAGTGCTTAAGATGTCTCCGGTAGCCGTACTGATCTCGTATTCGTAGGCTTTGTCTTCGGAAGAAAACTCCAGCTCGTATACGGACAGGCCGTCGTCATAGTCGGTCTTCTCTTTTGTAAATGTGACAAGGGCTATCTCCTCATCGGTAAGCCCCGTGTCCGCCAGGGCAATCTCTTTCGCCTCATCTAATGTGATGGATGTGGTCGCAGCCGCTGATGTGGACAACGTATTTTTCAGGGTTCTGTATTCCACGGATTTTTCGAGGACACTTCCATCGTAAGCATGGATGTGGTATTCGTATTCCGTGCCGTCCGCAGTGAAGTCTACATCATAGAGGAACTGTCCGTTGTCCCGGTCAAACTCGGTGGATACATAGTCTGCGGCAGCCGGATCGACGCCCGCGTCGGCAAACGCGTAATTCTGAGCGGCTTCTGCGCCTATGACGGAACCGGACGCAGAGGATTCTGCCGAAGCGCCGGATTCTGTTATGGTGCTTTCGGAGCCGGCGGAAGCTCCGGTTCCGGCAGAAATTTCGGATTCGGCGGCGGGTTCCGTTTCCGCGGCGAGTGCGGTTCCTGTGAATGAAAAAACGAGCAGGGCCGCGACGCAGGTAATAGAAACCTAAAAGTCGTATAACCTGCATTTAAAACCTATTTTTCGGCTCCCAGCAGGG
>JAJQBS010000031.1:0-36160 GCA_021203145.1 Lachnospiraceae bacterium
ATGAAATCCGATGGTCAGGCTACGAAATTAGTCCTAAAATATGCGGAGTTATCGCATATAATGCTTTTCTGGTATACAGTTTGCTGTAATATTAAAAATTTTACTCATGTAACGCTCTCTTTCTCTGAATTGTCGCCTGGAATTGTTATTTTGATGCCTGAGCCAGGGATTTTTGCTATATTACTGAATAGTATAAACGCTTGCCCCGGAAAAAACAAGAGCACGGTTGAAATTTATCAGCTTCTCTGAATTGCGCTGTTATTTTGCTATAAATGCTATCTATTTAAACGCAATCGCACACCGAACACCTGTTTCTCACCCTTTTTCGTGCCGAAAAGGGTGATGTGCGATCCGAAAATCATTGCTATAATTCCCCCAGACAAGGACAACGATTCGGAACAATTCTATAACAGCCAGAAGGAGGTGCGGATGAAAAAGAAATCGCGGCATTATGAATTCGAGGGCGCGGTATTTGACATTCCGATGTACTATGATGAGCTTGCGGAAATGTACATCGAAGAATATCGGAATTTTAACGAGAACCCGGTGTGGACGAAAAACGGCTGTCCTATCACGCACACGGTAGAGGAAGCGTGTCCTTTTGGCGAATGGGATGAGCCGGAGCGTTTTAATACCTGCGGAGAGTGCCGGTTTTACAGACAGATCGCTCCCCATGCGCTGATCGGAGTATGCAGACAGGAGAAACGGCTGTGGGCTAACAAAACAAGTAGTAGAAAAGAGGACTGATTGTATGAAAGTAAAACGAAAAATAATGGCAATTGTTCTGGGTGTTTCCCTGATCTTTGCCAGTTCTGTGCCATCAGCCCTGGCAACAGAGGATCATGTCCATGATGAAATCTGTGGATACAGTGATGGACAATGTATTTATGAGTCAGATGGAGCAGAAGAGGCAGAAGGGGCAGGAAATTCGGCAGCGGATGCGGCAGAATCAGGCGAAGCAGCTGGTTCTTTGGATTCTGATACAGATGATGAAAGTACGTCGGAGGGAGAGTCTGATTCTGGATCAGGACAGATGGATGAGGAAACAGGGGAGGTAACAGAAAGCGGCCAGGACAATAACTCGGACGAAGAGACAGGAGGAGAAAGTGATGAAGCGGCGGACGCGGAGGAAGAAACGGAGGAGCTTGAAGAATCCGCTGCGGAATCTCTGGCGCTGACAGCTACAGGGGAAGAAACAGAAAACGGGCAGGAAAGTGGCTCGGACGGAGAAATAATGGATACAGGCAATGCCGCAGAAGAAGGAACTCTGTCTGCTGACAATGCCGGCGACGCGGGTGAGAATTCATCAGAAACCGGTGCGGAGACAGGGGAAGGAAGCAATAAAACAGAAGACATAGAGGAAGAAGACACAGGGGAAGGAAGCGGTGAGGCAGCAGATGCGGAGGAAGAAACGGAAGAGTCTGAGGAATCCGCAGAGGAATCCCTGACGCTGACAACAGCGATGTCCCTTACGTCAGCTTCCGGAAACGGCTGGACATTGGATGATAATGGCAAGCTAACCATTTCCAGTGATACAGGCATGAGTAATTGGTTTAGTAACAGGAATTCTTATATGACCCAGGTGAAATCGGTCGTTATAGAAGATAGCGTGACATATATCAGCAGCAATGCGTTTAAAAACGCCAGCAACTTAACAAGCGCAAGTATTGGCAGCGGAGTAACAGCTATTTCAGGTTATGCATTTCAAAGTTGTACCAGCTTGGCGAGCATTACAATCAACAAAGCAACAACAACAATTAATGATTTCGCATTCAGTGGATGTATGTCACTTACTGATGTTTATTACTCAGGGAGCGAGACTGAATGGAATAACATATCAATCGGACTTAACAATAATTATCTTAGCTCCGCCTTTATCCATTACAACAGCTCATCGGCGCACAGCCATACGCACAGCACCAGCTTTAACTGGACTGGTTATTCAAGCTGTACGGTGACAGTCAACTGCTCCGGCTGCAACTCAACAAAAACATTGAATTGTACAGTGACTTCTGAAACCACGGATGCGTCAATTACCTACACGGCGAAAGCGACGTTCGGTACGGAGACATATTCGGGTACGAAAACAGTTACGAGAGCCCCGATGCCGACAGTCACCATTTCAGGAGTGACGACAAGCAGCATTACGGTTACCGCGCCTTCCGGCACAGACCAGAATACATATGGTACGGCAGTGTATAGCATTGACGGCTCTACGTGGCAGAACTCCAATGTCTTTAATTCCCTGTATGCAGGGACATCCTATACGGTTTATGTAAAATATCAGGGGAATTCGACTTATGCAGAATCCGTGTCCGGTTCAGCTGCCACAAAGACCGCTGACGCGACATATACCGTCACCATCCCCAGTACGGCAACAGCGGGCGGCGATTCTGTGTACATCTCGATAGATGAAAGTACCCTTGACCTGGGTTTGTGGGGGCAGGTTGATGTGTCGGTAACATTCGGCCTGAATACCGAAGGAAAACTGGGGCTGATCAGAGAAGGCGATATAGCCACAGAGATCAACAGCCAGATGTATGTCAATGACGTGGCAGTTACGTCTGACACCTTTGTGGTCACGACCTTTAAGGAGGGTAATACCAGTCCTGTCGCAATCAGATTTGGGGAGCTTGAGGCAGAGACGATCCCTGCGGGCAAATATAGCCGTCAGGTTCAATTTACGATCACTTTCAGTCAGTAAGGGAGGCTTTCGATGGATAAAAAAATAAAAACGCCCTTGCTGCTCCTGCTGGCGGTTATCCTTGTCGGAGGAGGTATTCTCATCGGAATCCGCATCGGCGGTGCAGACGGGGGTTCTGCAGATAAGATGGTTGAATCAGAGCAGGCATCCACTGGTACGGATACAGCAACAGACCTGGACGAAAATGCGGTAGCATGGACGGGCGAGCAGGAAGTCAGCGTGGAGAAGAATGAGGATACCATCGACATCCCCGGTTATGGGAGCATCACCCTCAAAGCGGGGGAAACTGAACAGAGCGTTAATTTCTATAACCCGGAGCAGAACACCTGCTATTTCCGTATGACGCTGCTATTATCGGACGGCACGCAGCTGTGGCAGTCGGGGCTGATTGAGCCGGGGCAGGGGCTTTACGAGATCACTCTGGAGCAGACGCTTGAAGCAGGGGAATATGAGGAAGCGGTACTCAAATACGAGTGCTTCGCGATGGACGATGACCGGACGCCGCTCAACGGCTCCGAGATTAAGCTTACCTTAAATGTGATGGAATAACAAAGGCTGTTTATGATAATTATGAATCAAACAAAGAAATTATGAATCAAAAAAAATTATGAATCAAACAAAAAATAATGAATCAGACAAAAAAACAATGAATCAAACAAAAAAGGAGACGGACTATGAAAAAAGCAGGAAAAATAAGGAACAAAATGATGGCGGGATTGTTTGCGGCGGCGCTTCTGGCAGGAACCGCACTTCCTGCGTATGCGGAATACCGTGACATGACTGTCAGTTACATTGAGGCATCCACTTACACGCTGAGCATACCGGCAACGGTGAATCTGTCGGAGACGGAAGAGGTATCCGCGGTAATCGGCGTATCTGACGTCAATATAGCAACGACTGAACAGGTACAGATTAAAATAAGCAGCGGAGTATCCAGTGGAAAGGTTACATTGACAGATACCAAAGATGCTGCGAACACAATTTCATCAACAGTGAGTTTGACAACCGGTGGGGAAGGAATTGCGGACGATGCGGTCGTGGCGGCGTTTGAGGGAGCCAGTACGACGCCGGTATCAGGGGGAACCCTGTACTTCTCGGCACTTGGGGACGTATATGCGGGCAGTTATGAAGGCACCATTGTGTTTGAAGCATCCATTGTGACGAAATAGAAAAGGAGCGATTATGATGAAAAAGAATAGGAAAAGATTAATGGCGGCGTTGATGTGCGCTGCAATCCTGACAACAGCAGCTATCCCGGCTTATGCCTCAAGTACCGATCAGCAGTCTATGGAACTTACCATGAGTAAGGATGCGACTTTTATCATGACCATACCAAGTACAACAAATACGGTCGTGTTTGGTGCGGTGGATACCGAGATCGGCGAGGTGAAGGTGACCGGGGACGTCGGCACGAAACAGCAGGTGGAAGTGACCGTGACAAAGACGGACTTCGTGGATGAAAAGGACAGTACAAATACATTCGCTTTTTCCCTGCAGTATAACGATGCAGATTTTACCGGTGCTATCTGGAGCACCGAGGAGCTTCGGAATGAAACAAAAGCCCTGTCCCTTACCGTCCATATCCCGACCGCGACATGGGAGGGCACAACGGCGGGAACCTACAAAGCGACACTCACCTTCCAGGCAGAATTACAGGATATAGAGTGAAATGCGGAGCCGAAATGGAAATGGGGTGATAAATAATGAGAGCTATGGCAAGGGAGTGGAGTAAAATCCCCGGGGCGATTAGCCTTGTTTTCCTGCTGATGACCCTTCTGCTGCTTCCATTACAGGCACACGCTGCAGAAACAGAGGCAGACAGCCTGACCATACAGACAACCGTCAGCGGCTATTCGGGCATGGCGCAGGACGGGACGGCAAAGGTGACGCTCCCCGACGGGACGTCTGTTACCGTTGGAGGCAGTGCCCTGGAGGACGGCCTGCTGCTTGTGGTGGAACCCATTACGGAGTCAGATGCGCCGGATGCTTACACGTGGATTTCATCCGCCCTGCAGGACAAAGGATCCGGCCTGACGGCATATGATATTTATTTTGTGGACAGCAATGGGAACCGCTGTGAAGCTGCCGGGGAGACCACGATCACCATTACACTGAGCGCCGCTTATGAGAATCCGTCCGTTTACCGGGTGGCGGCGGACGGCACAGCCGCACAGATGGAGATCACAGTGGAAAATGAAGTGATATCCTTTGCGATGGACGGGAGCGGCTATTATGCGTTGCTGGAAAGCCCGGAGGATACATCCGGCGGTTTGGGTGATGCGGAAAGCCCGGATACTGATACAGCTTCCGGCACTGAAGCGACCACAGAAACAACTGGCAGCACCGATGATACCGGAAGCACAGATGCTGATTCCACTTCTGGTACCGAAACGACCACAGAAACAACTGGCAGCACCGATGATACCGGAAGCACAGATGCTGATTCCACTTCTGACAGCGAAACGACCACTGCCGAAACAGACAGCTCCGGTTCTGTTGCGTCTCCAGAGACCGGAGAGGGCGGAAGTCTCTATCTGTGGCTGTTCGCGGTTATAATCAGCGGCTGCGGCTTTGTGTCCATTACGGCAATACGTATAAGGAAATATATCCAGTGGAACGGGCAATAGCTATGTCTGTGGCAGTCATATTGCTTATGCAGACACGCAGGAAGAAGATGAAATAACAATATTTTATAAAGCAGAAATCGGAGGAGGACCCTGGAGTCCTCCTCATTTTTGCCGCAGAAAAGCATGGCCATTTGTTGTTTCCTTAATGAAGTGAAAATTTAAAGTGGTATTCCGGGCGAGAGTGTGCTATAGTACCTACACGAGGACAGACGTAGATACCATGATGTTAGTAAGAGACTGTTCATGGGAGCGGTATTATACAAATAGAAAAATGCAAGAGATTAGAGTACTCGTATTGGATAGAAGAAGGATGGGGTATTATGGCATTGGCGATGAGGGATGAATATGAAATGTCAGTAGAAAAGCAGCAGCTTGAGGTTCGCAAGATGGTTCTTGAAGGTTTGGAACAGGTGCAAATGGGAAAGACGAAGGATTTTAATAAAGTCTGCGATAGATTGGAGAATAAGTACAGGAATGCAGCTTTACGCAATTAAAATAAATGAAGCCGCAGAGCTTGGCTTTACCGTACATTTCACATAAAACGATAAGTTATAGGAACGTGCTAAAAGATTATTTTGATACAAGGCCTGCCGGGTTGTTTCCCAACTACAGGAAAGTAACCCGGCGGGCTTCTTCTTTAAAAAGATACAATTGCCTGGAAGGAGTGATTCCCTGTGGCACAAAGAACAGTATGCCTGTGTGATGGCAAATATATCGGGATTGAGACCATCTATACGGTTATAGGCGGCCGGCAGATTAATATTCCGGAAAAGGTAAAAGCCCTCCGGGAAAAAAGCAGGAACAATGAATTGTTCTGCCCATGCGGCTGCGGCTCGAACCTGATCCTTGTGGCCGGAGATAAAAATGAGCGGGAGCAGCATTTCAGGATAAAGGATGGTTCATCCGCTGCCGGGTGTACCGCGATAATAGAAGGCAGAACTTCCATAAACTCCAAAATAATATTAAAATGCTGGCTGGATGATAAATTGAAGGCGGACGATCTGGAGAGCCGTGTCCCTATTCAGGCAGTGGATGATACAAATCGAAGATATGAATTTACGTTTCTGAGTGCCAAAAAGAAGCTGGCTGTGAGTTATTGCCATGACAGAGCGAACCTCTCGGATGAGAAAATCGAAATTCTGGAAAGCAATGGCCAGGGAATCCATATTATTTATGTGGTCGATTTTGCAAACGGAGGGTGTCATGGACAGTATCCGGAAGGGCTGATGAAGGTGCAGAACAGACAGGGGTATTGTCTGCTTTTGTGTGAAGCTTCGGATAAAGAAATCTGTGTTTCGAGCAGAGAAATAAGCGCTTCAAACAGAAAAATAAGCGTTTCGAACAAAGACATTTGCGTTCTGGACAAAGAAATCTGCACATCGGACAAAACCATTTGCGTTTCAAACCGCACACGGTTCGCGGACGCGTGTAAAAGTGAAAAAACATCCTGTAGGAACGAAGATCAGTCGATTTCATATTCGGCGATTAGGGAAGCCGATTACGGTAAAGCGGCTATGAAAGCCGTGTTTTATGCGCAGGATATCGACGGCCTGTGGGAAGAGCTTCCTTTTGCGGAAGGACTTTTGGAAAATTTTACCATTGACGAAGAAGGTTCCCTCTGTTACCTGGGTCAGCCGCTGGCTGTGCTGATGGAGAAAGTGGAGAACGAATACTTGCGGAAAAATGAAGCCAGGCTGGCCCGCAGAGAAGCTGAGGCAAGAAAGCGGGATGCAGAGGCAAGAAAATGGGCAGAAGAAGAAAGAAAACGAGAGGAAGAAAGGAAAAGGCGCGAGGCAGAAGCCCAAATACGTGAGGCGGAAGCCCAAAAACTGGAGGAAACCCGCAGAAGACTTCAGCAAGCAGAATGGAAAAGACTGGAAGAGGCTAAAAAGAAATTTCAGGAAGCAGAGGCAAAGAGACAGGAAGAGGCCAAAAAGAAATTTCAGGAAGCGGAGGCAAAAAGACAGGAAGAGGCCAGGCGGAGACTTCGCGAGGCAGAACAGATCAAAGCAGAAGAGGCTCGGAAAAAACAGGCTGAAATGGAAGAGTTCAAACGCAGCCTGGAATCGAAACTTTCTCAACAGATAACGCAGGTCCGCGACGCGGAAGGAAACCGATGGATCAAATGTGAATGCTGCGGAAAGATAGCAACGGAAGGTAACTTTCTCTCCTATGGCGGGATAGAGCATATTAATCTCGGAACATGCAAGGACTGTGCCAGACGTAGAACAGAAAAACGATAAAAATATTGGCTTTCTGGAGCTTTTGTTTGCATAAGGCCAGGAATGTGAAAATAAAAAAGGCATTATTTTGATTAAAATGACGCAACATACAGTGAGTGCATTAATAAAAAGTTAATTATATCTTATAAATATGTTTTTTGCATTTAGCAATCATTGGACATAAAATCAGAACATATATCAAAAAAATATAAGGAGATATGTGTATGATTGAAAAGATTTTGAAAAAGTACTTTCCGATGATTCGCACCGAGCAGGAGGTCTTAACGGAAGTTTGTCAGAAACCTGCATTGGATGCGCTCTACAAGAGCTGGAACATCGAGCAGCAGAAAGAATTTCTGGACTTCTGCACTGGCGTGAAGGGCTGCAAGCTGCTGTATGACCCCTTCTTTAAGCAGGTGATGAATCCGGACGTACATCCAGAAAGGCTGGAGAAATTTCTTTCTCTTTTACTCAAAAAGAAGGTCAAAATCCTCCAGGTGCTGCCGAACGACAGCAGGATGGCGGCGGAAGACACTTTGCTTGCCATGGACATTGTGGTGGAGTTAGAGGATGGGAGCATTGCCAATGTTGAGATGCAAAAGATCGGCTACGCGTTTCCTGGACAAAGGAGCAGCTGCTATTCCGCGGATCTGCTGCTTCGTCAGTATCAGCGCGTGAAAACGGACAAACAAACCAGACAGATTAAGTTTTCGTATCGGTACATTAAGGATGTCTATACGATCATTCTTTTTGAAAACAGTCCGATCGAATGCAAGGATATACCAGATCAGTATATCCATCGTGGGAAGATAGTTTTCGACACAGGACTTGCGGTTCATATGCCGCAGGAATACATCTATGTCCCACTTGACATTTTCCGTGGGATTCTGCAAAATAGGGGTATTAAAGATGAACTTGACGCATGGCTGACGTTTTTGTGTGAAGATACCCCGGAAATGATTGAAATAGGTCGACCGCAATCCCATTGGCTTTAGACGATGGGTTAAGGTCGACAAAAGCAAATTTTTGTGTTATAGTTTCGGTATGAGTAAATGGAAATCGAAAAACAGGCATAAATACTTACTGCAGTACCACATAACTATAACTGGAAGGAGGTCGGCAGAGGATGCTCAAAGCATATAAATATCGCATATATCCCAACAAAGAGCAGGAAGACCTCCTTGCCAGAACATTTGGCTGTTGCCGTTTTGTCTATAATCAAACACTGTCATACCGAAAAGACAAATATGAGAATGAAAAGAAAACGATGAGCAGAGTAGAATGCAATAACTATTGCAACCGAGAGCTAAAGGTACGATACGAATGGCTGCGGGAAGTAGATAAATTTGCCCTGACAAATGCGGTTTATAATATGGATTCTGCGTATCAGAAATTTTTCAAAGAACATGCGGGTTATCCCAAATATAAAAGCAAACATGATAATCATAAGTCTTATACAACCAATTTTACAAACGGAAACATTGGCGTAAATTTTGAGACCGGGAAGATAAAGCTACCAAAGCTGGGACAGATAAAAGCGAAGCTGCACAGAGAATTTTCCGGCCGGATAAAATCAGCCACGGTGTCACAGGCACCGAGCGGGAAATATTTTGTTTCCGTTCTGGTGGAGACGGTGCATGATGTGCTGCCGGAAGCAAAAGGGCAGATCGGTCTGGATCTGGGGCTGAAGGATTTATGCATCACATCAGATGGGTGGAAATATAAGAACCCAAAGACGCTGGCGAAGCAGGAAAAGAAACTGGCGAGACTGCAAAGGCAGTTAGCGCATAAAGACAAGAGAAGCAGCAATTATTATAAAACGAGGAAACAGATAGCGAGATGCCATGAGAAAATAGCCAATACCAGGAAGGATTATCTGCATAAGATGTCCCATGAGATTATCAGCGAAAACCAAGTGATCGTCTCTGAGAAACTGCAGATAAAAAACATGGTTAAGAATCATCATCTGGCAAAATCCATATCAGATGTATCCTGGTATGAGCTTACAAGACAGCTGAAGTATAAGGCGAAATGGAATGGAAGGAACTATATCCAGACAGACCCATTTTATGCCAGCAGCCAAATATGTTCTGCGTGCGGATATCAGAATGCCCAGACGAAAGATTTGTCTGTCCGTTCATGGATCTGTCCGGTCTGCGGCACAAGGCATGACAGAGATATAAATGCGGCAAAAAACATCCTGTCGGAAGGATTAAGGCAATTAGCATCAGCATAAAGAAAAACCCATAGGGCGGGAACCGCCCGAATTTACGCCTGTGGAGATAGTAGGTTACGAGGTTGATGAAGCAGGAAGCCCATTGGCTTTAGACAATGGGTAGTTCACAATATGTATCGAAAAGATAATGCCCCTGCAGTGGATGCAGGGGTTTCTTTTTATGCACATGGCCGCGTAAGGAGTATTCCAGCTTCGCTGGACGCGGCCGGCGCGGCGGATAGGGGGGAGAAGCGTTCCCCTATCCGATTGCACAGAGCCGAGCAAGGCTTATCCCATGCGAAGCGTGGGATGCCACCCGGCGAGGGCGTTTTGCGGCTAAAGCCGGACACTGTTTACTTTGTAAAGCCTAAATTGGAGGAGGATCCTGGAGTCCTCCTCATTTCCGATCCCGGTCGTTTTCTAGCTGCAGGAAAATAACCAGGGGAGTTTTTTTGTGTATGAAAATTCTGTAAAAAATACTTGCAATTATATATTA
Source organism: Lachnospiraceae bacterium (assembly GCA_021203145.1). GTDB lineage: Bacteria > Bacillota > Clostridia > Lachnospirales > Lachnospiraceae > Choladousia. The sequence goes on from JAJQBS010000031.1 coordinate 10,265, forward strand.
ATAATATATAATATATACAGATAAGCACTGTATCTGCATGTTTTTGTTGCCAGTAGATTGGGAGGAGGGAGCAGCATATGGGAACATTTGCGAATAGTTTTTATACCAAAGGAGCATACATACCAGAGGAAAAAGAGCAGGAGTTCCGGGAACGGATGGAAAAACTGTTTCAGGCAGGAGGAATGATGGGCGTAGAGCGGATTTCCATGTTTGGGATCAAGGTGGCCACTCTGCGGAAAGCACAGATGGGTAAATGGGGAATGGATTTTTACTATAATTATTTTGAAGAGGATTCCTGGGAGGACGCGGGATTTAATCTTGAGGGTGGTTATGTCTGGAGCAATAAAATTGGCTGGCTGGAATTCAACGTTGCAGTGGTTTCTGCTTATGTCCTGGAGCATCTTTACCGTGAGGGTACGGGAGGCGTGTTTGTGAATGGAGATCTGGTAGATGAAGATGTTTACACAGGATGGATCAACTATCTTTTTCATGAAAATTTTCGTGTGAAAGACCGGAATCCGTGGAAATTGTTTGACGCTATCCATACTGAGACAGATCCAGATGATTATCAGCGAGACACCGACTTTTATCGATCCCGGTCTGCGTCAGGCATTGAATGGCTGGGGGGATACTCGGAGATTTACGCAGTTCGAAAAGGGATAGATGCTATGCTGCAATGGCATAAAGGCATGCAAAAGGATGATGATGTTTCGTTTCAGGGTGATGGATCAGACTCTGATTTTTTCATTATTGTGCAGGTCATTGTAAACGCTGTCCGCTGCTATCGGGCAGATTCTGACCGACCGATGGATGAACAGCTTCAGACGCTTTGTAATCATTTAAGAGCTTTTTATCAGGAACCGAAGCTGAAGTATCCTGATTTTATAAAAATCTATGGTATCAATCAGGCTGAGAAAGGATTGTTCTGTGGATTATTTTGGATGAATCTCCCCATTATCGCAATCAAGACGATCTCTGAAGTGTATGGGAAGGATTTTTGGAAGCTGTGGGGAGAGCTGCGTGATGTGGTTTATGGGACACACAGGACTTTTCCGATGCAGCAGACGGCTCCTGCTGCAGAACCGATTTCGACTGCGAAATTTTTCGGACGGAGCGCGGATGACTTAATTTATTTCTGGCAGGAGGGCGGAGATATTATTTTTTCAGACAAACTTGAGAAGTGGTTTTCATCCTTGAAAAAACGTTTTGACGAGATTATGGACGAGGATTTTATGGTTGAGAATCCTGCAAAATGGATTTTGGAACTGATGAATTATGCTCAGGAAGAATATTATCATATTTTTGCATTTACGGAATTTTTCGAGGAAAGCATATCACATCTGTCAGAGAAAAAATACATTGTCCTGTGGAAGCTTTATGAAGAAATTCTGCATGATCCGGAAATGGAGGAGGCAGGAAAGGTGATTTTTGTCCCGGATGGTCCTGGCCATGAAAACGAAGGGTTGCATTACCTTTCAGCGCAGCAGCCTCGCCGAAGACTGCTGCGCGAATGGAGCATAACAGATAGGAGAAAACGCGAAAATATCGCCAGAGTGACATTGCGGAGATACATGGCGTTGGCAGCAAATGTAGAACTCAGAAAGAAGATTTTTGGATTTTAGGTGGATTTGCAGCAACCCCATGATCTAAGGATACTATGGAGATAAATACAGAATATTGTGAATATTTTTACCGGCAACAGGTCATACTCCTGATGAAAGGAAGGTAACCTGTCTATGTCTGAAAAGAAATCTTTATGGGAAGATCTCAGTCCGGATGATAAATTAAAATATGAGATTGCCCAGGAGCTGGGATTGCTTGAAAAGGTGAAGGCTCTCGGATGGAAATCCCTGACTGCGAAAGAGACTGGCCGGATCGGCGGATTGATGACAAAGAAGAAGCGGGAAATGCGTGGCGATGGCGAGTGGGGGAATGGCGAATAAGGGGATGAAGAAATAATCGTCAGTTGTATTTTTGAGGAAAGAATGCTATAGTCATATGCGATAAAAGAATTTTTACTGTATTTGACTATAGCAGGGATACATCATCCCTGATTTTGAAAGGCGAACCTATGAAATCCTTAATGGAAGATATCAAAACCGGCCAGTTTCGCCCGGTTTATTTACTGTATGGCGAGGAAGCGTACCTCAAAAATCAATATAAAAAAAGGCTTCGCGACGCGATCATTTCTGAGGGTGACGAGATGAATTACAGCGTCTGGTCTGGCAAGGGGATTGACGTGAAGCAGGTGATCGAGCAGGCGGAGACCATGCCTTTTTTCGCGGATCGGCGGCTGATTCTGATGGAGGAGAGCGGCTTTTTCAAGAATGCATGTCCGGAGCTCGCGGAATACCTGCCACAGATGCCGTCCGAGACGATCCTGCTCTTTGTGGAGAGTGAGGTCGACAAGCGGCAGAAGATGTTTAAGAAAGTCAAAGAGCTTGGCCACGTGGTCGAGATGGGGCGGCAGAATGAGCGGACGCTTACCTCCTGGGTCTCGGGTAAGGTGCGAAAAGAGGGAAAAACCATGGATCCGGGGACGTTGGCTCTATTTTTTCAGAAGACGGGCGATGATATGGAGCATATTTCCCACGAGTTGGATAAGCTGCTTGCCTACACCCTGGAGCGGTCTTCTATCACGGCGGAGGATGTCGAAGCGGTCTGCACTGAGACGCTGGAAAACCGCGTTTTTGATATGATCAACGCCATGATCCAGAAGCAGCAGCGACGTGCCCTGGATCTGTACTATGACCTGTTGGCGTTGAAGGAGCCGCCGATGCGGGTTCTGTTCCTGATCGCCCGCCAGTTCAATCAGATGCTGCTGATGAAGGACCTGCGGGAGCAGGGGCTGGACAATAAGGCGATCGCGTCCCGGCTCGGCGTGAATCCCTATGCGGTAAAGCCCACCCTGGCGCAGGCTTCCCATTTCTCCGCCGAAGTGCTGCGGCAGACCCTGACGGAGTGTGTGGAGGCGGAGACCGCGGTTAAGACGGGCCGTATGAGCGACCAGATAGCGGTGGAGCTGCAGATTGTGAAGATCAGCGAAATGGACGCGGAATAAATATTTGTACAATGTTCCAAATACTTGTACAATGTTCCTGATGCTGAATATTCAGAAGAAGCATTATGAAGACGGAATACATATAAAAGAAAAAAATGAAAAAGAATGTCAGAATGAATTGACATGTCCCTGAAAATATTATATTTTAGTTCCGTAGTTTTTACATATCTTTTATACATGCGTGAAATCACGGTCAGGCGCCGCCGGTCAATCTGGCATTTTATGCTTTGCGCACAGAGGCTGATGGGAATTTTCAGCTAAAGCTGAAGTCAGCTCATGCGGGCAGACAGGGGTGTGTACATTCCCTGTCCGACTGCGCGCAGGCGGGCACGACGGACAAGGCAAAGAGATCCTTCTGCCCCGGGTGATTTGCGGCATGGGCACATCAAAAGAGGAGGAAAAAAATGAAGATCAGGAAGTTACTTGCTTTGGCGGCTGCTGCGACGATGGCTCTTTCCTGCACGGCGATATCGGTGAATGCCGAGGAGAGCGCGGGGGTAGCGCTTGAGGATCTGAAGGTAGGCGTGATCTACATCGGCGATGAGAATGAGGGCTACACAGCAGCTCACATGGAAGGCATCGACGAGATGATGGAGGCGCTCGGTCTGGACGAGTCCCAGGTGATTGAGAAGACACTTATCGGCGAGGATGAGACCTGCGCGGACGCGGCGTTTGACCTGGCGGATCAGGGATGCCAGATTATTTTTGCCACCAGCTTTGGCCATGAGTCTTATCTGATGGAAGCGGCGGCGGAGTATCCGGACATCGAGTTCTGTCATGCGACCGGATACCAGGCAGCGTCAAGCGGTCTGTCCAACATGCATAATTATTTCGATTCGATCTATGAGGCACGCTATGTCTCCGGTGTGGTTGCCGGTCTGAAGCTGAATGAAATGATCGAGGACGGTACGATTTCTTCGGACGAGGTGAAGATCGGTTATGTAGGCGCTTATCCGTATGCGGAGGTGATCTCCGGATTCACTTCTTTCTATCTTGGCGTGACCAGTGTCTGCCCGGAAGCGACGATGGAAGTGAAATATACGAATAGCTGGGCGAGCTTTGACCTTGAGAAAGAGTGCGCGGAGGCTCTGATTGCGGATGGATGCGTTCTGATCAGCCAGCATGCGGATACGACGGGCGCTCCGACAGCCTGCGAGGCGGCCGGGGTTCCCTGCGTTGGCTACAACGTTTCCATGATTGAGACCGCACCGACGACGGCGCTGGTCTCTGCTTCCAATAACTGGGGCATCTATTACACCTACGCGGTTCAGTGCATTCTGGACGGAGAGGACATTGATGTAGACTGGTGCCAGGGCTATTCTGAGGGAGCGGTGCGCATCACGGATCTGAACGAAGACGTTGTGGCGGAAGGCACTGCGGAAGCGGTTGAGGAAGTGGTTGCATCCATCAGCGATGGTTCCCTGCATGTATTTGATACCTCTACATGGACAGTGGACGGCGAGACGCTGGATACCTATGAGGTAAATGGCATTGAGTACATTTCGGACGGCTATTTCCACGAGTCCGAGTATGGCTCGGCTCCGGCATTTGACATCATTATTGATGGCATCACATCCGTAGTAGAATAAGATTAGTGACTGGTTACGCCCGTGTCGCACACCCTGCTGTGTGGCATGGGCGTAAAAACAGGGCTGCTAAGATTATGCACAGCGAAGGCGCTGCGGATGCCGGATGACATCTGCGGCGCTTTTTTATATGCACACGGCCGCGTAAGGTGTTTTGTGGCTTACGCCACACGCGGCCGGCGCAGGCGGATAGGGGAGAAGGACGTTCCCCTATCCGATTATGCACACGGCCGCGTAAGGTGTTTTGTGGCTTACGCCACACGCGGCCGGCGCAGGCGGATAGGGGAGAAGGACGTTCCCCTATCCGATTATGCACACGGCCGCGTAAGGTGTTTTGTGGCTTACGCCACACGCGGCCGGCGCAGGCGGATAGGGGAGAAAGCGTTCCCCTATCCGATTGACAGGATGATACCGGGGGCGGCGGTCAGGAATGGAACGCCTGCGTTCCGCTTCGTGCCCCTGCGTTCCGCGGTGTCATACCCTTTTGTTGCCCGAATCATGATATACAGAAAAAGGAGCCCTTCAATGGAGCAGACTTACGCGATAGAGTTGCATAACATCACAAAACGCTTTGGAAGCGTTGTGGCGAACGATAAGGTCAGTCTTTCCCTTCGCAAAGGTGAGATTCTCTGCGTCCTGGGAGAGAACGGCAGCGGAAAGACGACGCTGGTAAATATGATTTCCGGCATCTATTACCCGGAAGAGGGGAAGATCACGGTAGATGGCCGGGAGGTAAAAATCCGTTCGCCCAAGGATTCCTTAGATCTTGGCATCGGCATGGTACACCAGCATTTTAAGCTGGTCGACATCCTGACGGCGGCGGAAAATATTATTCTGGGGCTGCCAGGCCGCCAGAAGCTGAATATGAAGCAGGTGAATGCAGATATCAGCGCACTGGCCGAAAAATATGGATTCGAGCTGGATCCGCGCCAGAAGATTTATGAGATGTCCGTGTCGCAGAAGCAGACGGTGGAGATTGTCAAGATGCTTTACCGGGGGGCGCGCATCCTGATTCTGGATGAGCCGACCGCAGTACTGACCCCGCAGGAAGCGGACCGGCTGTTTGAAGTGCTGCGGAACATGAAAAAAGACGGCTGTTCCATTATTCTGATCACGCACAAGCTGCACGAGGTGCTGGCCGTATCCGACCGGGTGTCGATTTTGCGCAAGGGGCATTATATTGACACGGTAAATACAGCTGATGCTACCGTGGCCTCGCTCACGGAGATGATGGTGGGTACGAAGGTGGATCTGAATATCGACCGCCCTGAGCCGAAAAACCGGGTGAAACGCCTGGAACTGACCGATGTCACCTGTACGACGAAGGATGGGATTCACTCTCTGGATCACGCGAGCCTGACGGTCTATGGAGGGGAGATCCTGGGGATTGCCGGTATCGCCGGGAGCGGCCAGAAGGAGCTGTTGGAGGCGATTGCGGGTCTGGAACCGGTGACGGAGGGATCGATTACTTTTTATCCGGATACGGAAGCTGCCAGGACAGAATCGGTGCGGATTGACAACCTCGATGTGGCGAAAATCCGCGAGCTTGGCGTGCGGCTGGCGTTTGTGCCGGAAGATCGCCTGGGTATGGGGCTGGTCGGCGCGATGGATATGACGGACAATATGATGCTTCGCAGCTACCGCAGGGGGCGCTCGGAATTTCTGGATCGCAGGACACCTGGAAAGCTCGCACAGCAGGTCAAGGATCAGCTTGAGATTGTGACCCCAAGTATTTCTGCCCCGGTCGGGCGGATGTCAGGCGGCAATGTACAGAAGGTGCTGGTCGGGCGCGAAATCGCGCAGCATCCGAAGGTTCTGATGGTGGCATATCCGACGCGTGGAATTGATATCAACTCTTCCTATACGATTTATCATCTCCTGAACGAGCAGAAGGAGCGGGGGATTGCTGTGATCTGTGTGATTGAGGATCTGGATGTCCTCATGGAGCTGTGCGACCGCATCGCGGTGCTTTGCGGCGGCCAGATCACAGGCGTCGTGGACGGCAGAACCGCGAAGAAGGACGAGCTGGGTGTGCTGATGACGAAGCATGTGGTGCACCGCCCGGCTGCCCCGGAAAATTCCGGACAGACAGACGCAGAAGCCGGGATGGCATCCGCGGACGGAGCCGGAACGGTGGACAAGCCTGCGGACGGGGCTGGAAAGGCAGACGCGCAGACTGGGAGGACGTCTGCGGACGGAGCCGGAACGGTGGACAAGCCTGCGGACGAGGCCGGAAAGGCAGACGCGCAGACCGGGAGTATCTCTGCGGATGGCGCCGGACAGACGGATAGGAAGAATGACATATCGGGGAGAGGAGGCAGGGCGAAATGAAAAAGGAACCATTTTTGCGGATGTCGAAGCGGGAATCCATTTCTCTCTGGAAGGAAGCTCTCATTTATTTTGTCGCTATCCTGCTTGCTCTGATTGTCTGCGCGGGCGTCATCTACGCACTTGTGCAGATGAATCCGATTGATGTCTATAAAGCGATTTTTGATGGAGCGCTCGGTTCGAAAAGGCGGATCTGGATCACGGTTCGGGATACGCTGACACTGCTCTGCATCGGCGTCGGTCTCGCGCCCGCGTTTCGGATGCGGTTCTGGAACATCGGCGCGGAGGGACAGATTCTGGTCGGCGGCGTGGCGGCGGCTGCCCTGATGATTAATCTGGCAGATAAAATTCCGAATGTGCTTCTGATTCTTCTGATGCTTGCGGCGGCGGCCGCGGCAGGCATTGTGTGGGGACTGATACCCGCCTTTTTCAAGGCGTACTGGAAGACGAACGAGACACTGTTTACCCTGATGCTGAATTATGTGGCGATGCAGGTCGTCACGTACTGTATTATTTTCTGGGAAAATCCCAAAGGCTCCAACTCGGTCGGTATCATAAACCAGGCGACAAGAGCCGGGTGGCTGCCGGAAATGTTTGGGAATGACTATTTCTGGAACATCGTGATTGTTGTGCTCCTGACAGTTGTCATGTATATCTATCTGAGATACAGCAAGGGCGGATATGAGGTCGCGGTCGTCGGTGAGAGCGAGCGGACGGCGCGTTACGCGGGAATTAATGTAAAAAAGGTCATGCTCCGCACGATGGCTATTTCAGGGGCGATCTGCGGGATTGCAGGTTTTATTGCCGTGAGCGGTTCCGGACACACGATCTCCACGTCTACGGCGAACGGCCGCGGATTTACCGCGATCATCGTGGCGTGGCTGGCACGGTTCAACACGTTCGCGATGGTACTGATTGCCTTTGGTATTATTTTTATGGAAAAAGGCGCGATCCAGATCGCTTCACAGTACGGACTGAATGAGAGTGCTTCGGATGTATTGTTGGGCATTATCCTGTTTTTCATCCTGGGAGCGGAATTTTTTGTCCGGTACAAGATCGAACCTGGCCGTCACAGGCAGCAGGAGTAGGAAGAATGGACTGTGAATACCGGTGGTGATTGCGGGAGTGTGAAGTATGGGGCGCAGGGCAATCTGATGTCTTATTGCTTTTGACATCAGCATCGTATGATATATTTATGAGGACGGATAAATGAGCGTAATTATTATCTTTATACAGAAGGCGATCGTGCAGGGCATGGGGATTCTTTTCGGAGCGCTCGGCGAGATCCTTACTGAAAAATCAGGCAATCTGAATCTGGGCATCCCGGGTATTATGTATATGGGCGGTATCGCCGGGCTGATGGGCGCCTTTTTCTACGAGCTCGGCACTGAAAATCCGAATCCGGCCATCGGGATGCTGGTTTCGTTCTTCTGTGCACTGGCCTGTTCGATGATCGGCGGCCTGATTTACAGCATATTGACGATTTCACTGCGGGCGAACCAGAACGTGACCGGCCTGGCTCTGACGACCTTCGGCATGGGTTTTGGAAATTTCTTTGGTGGGTCCATCTCCAAGCTGGCAGGCGGCGTCGGACAGATCTCCGTCAGCACGACGGCGAGCGCCTATCAGGCGAAAATTCCGCTTTTATCAAAGATACCGGTGCTCGGGGACATCCTGTTTTCCTATGGATTCCTGACCTATTTTGCCATTATCCTGTCAGTTGTGCTTTCCTTTTTCCTGTTTCGCACGCGCAGCGGACTGAACCTGCGCGCCGTCGGTGAGAATCCGGGGACTGCGGACGCGGCCGGTATCAATGTGACAAAATATAAATATCTGGCCACATGCATTGGCGCCGGTATCGCCGGGCTCGGCGGTCTGTATTTCGTCATGGAATACTCCGGAGGCACCTGGACAAACAACGGCTTTGGCGACCGCGGCTGGCTGGCCGTCGCGCTGGTCATTTTTGCGATGTGGAGACCTCTGAACGCGATCTGGGGCTCCATCCTGTTCGGGGCTTTGTATATCCTCTACCTGTACATTCCCGGGCTCGGACGCGCGGCGCAGGAGATTTTTAAGGCATTGCCTTATCTCGTGACAATCCTTGTACTGGTGGTGACGAGCTTCCGCAAAAAAAAGGAAAACCAGCCGCCGGAAGGGCTGGGGATACCGTATTTCCGGGAGGAGCGGTGAAAAATTAACCGTGAAGACATTCTACCGCGAGAATAGTTGCTGAAAATCGCTGAAGTGAAAATCTTCGTGAAGCTTTTAAATTTCTGTTGACATTCCGCCTGGGATGGCATATTATATTCGTGACAGAAATGTAACTATGAAGTCTGACACAAAAAGCGAACCCCCTGAAGGAGATGGCCCTCCTTCAGGGGGTTCTCGCTCGTTAAAGGTGAGCTGATCCTTTTAGGCTGTTTTTTACTTTAGTTTCTGTCTAGCCATTTGCAGAAGTAATAACTGATTACACTTGCTCCGGCAGAAACAAAAAATGTAACTACAAAGTCCATCATGTGACATCACCTCCTTCCAGCCGCCCCTGCGCGAAGCGCATTAGAATGGGGCGATATTTTCCGCTGAGCGTACCGAGGGGCATTCCTAGCATGATGGAATGAGTCGACGACAGGCATAGAATATCACACATTTAGATAATAGTCTACAAATAAATTTGATAATTTACATAATCAGAAACTGCGGCAATAAAAGAAATGTACATACTCGTATAAAAGATTCATATAATATGAACAAAAAATAAATACAGCTTGACAAACAATTTATTCTCCGCTAAGATAGGAGAAAATGCGCGGCTGCGGAAGATTTTGCAGCCGGATAAAGGTTTTTGAGAAAGAGGAGTACGCATTATGGCGCCAACAGAGAGGAAGATCCACTGGCTGGAAGGTCTTTTGGGAGTGCGGATGCGGAATGTGGCTTTTGAACTGAATGGCTGAAGCTGGTTACCTGCATGGTTGGATGCGACTGGTGTGTAGGTCATTCCGGGGTCTTCCCGTTACAGAAGAAAGAGATGTGGTTTTATTCCCGCTTTATACAAGCTTTAGACGGCTTAGTTGCTTTATTCAAGTGTGGAATCATTCCATAAGAAAAGGTGGTACCGCGAGACATTCGCCCTTTGTATACGGTTGTATATGGAGGGCTTTTTTATGCGCAGGGCCGTGAAAGGTGTTTTGCGGCTAAAGCCGCCCCTGCCCGCGCGGGCTATGTTCCGATTTGCGCAGCAAATCGAGAACTCCAGAGTAGGGGACAAGTCTCCCTGTCCGATTGATGTACAGGCTTTCGCACTTGCTGCGAAGACCGTATGAAAACGAAAAAAATATTTGATAAAGAAGGAGAAGGTTATGGGAAAAGAACTGGCAAAGACGTATGACCCGAAGGGACTGGAGGATCGGATCTATCAGAACTGGATGGAGAAGGGCTATTTTCACGCAGAGGTGAATCCGGAAAAGAAACCGTTTACGATTGTGATTCCACCGCCCAATGTGACGGGGCAGCTCCACATGGGACATGCGCTGGATGAGACTATGCAGGATATTCTGATTCGCTTTAAACGGATGCAGGGCTATGAGACACTCTGGCAGCCGGGGACTGACCACGCCGCGATCGCGACGGAGGTGAAGGTGACGGAGATGCTCAAGAGCAGGGGCATTGACAAGGATGAGATCGGCCGCGAGGAGTTTCTGAAGTATGCGTGGGCGTGGAAGGAAGAGTATGGCGGGAAGATTACCAACCAGCTGAAAAAGCTTGGCGCTTCTGCGGACTGGGATCGGGAACGCTTTACGATGGACGAGGGATGCTCAAAGGCAGTCGAGGAAGTGTTTATCCGCCTTTATGAGAAGGGCTATATTTACAGAGGCTCGCGTATCATCAACTGGTGCCCGGTCTGCCAGACTTCGATTTCGGACGCTGAGGTGATTCATGAAGACCAGGATGGCTATTTCTGGCATATTAATTACCCGGTGGTGGGTGAGCCGGGGCAGTTCGTGGAGATCGCTACGACACGGCCGGAGACCCTGCTCGGAGATACGGCTGTGGCGGTGAACCCGGAGGATGAGCGCTACACGCATCTGGTCGGGAAAATGCTGGAATTGCCGCTGACCGGACGGGTGATCCCCGTGATTGCGGATGAGTATGTAGACAAAGAATTTGGGACGGGCTGCGTGAAGATTACACCGGCGCACGACCCGAACGACTTTGAAGTGGGCAAGCGTCATAGCCTGCCCGAGATCAATATCCTCAACGACGACGCGACGATCAATGAGCTGGGCGGCAAGTATGCCGGGATGGACCGCTATGAGGCGCGGAAGGCTGTGGTCGCGGATCTGGAGGAGCTGGGACTTCTGGTAAAGGTGGTTCCGCATTCGCACAGCGTGGGCACGCATGACCGCTGTAAGACGACAGTCGAGCCGATGATCAAGCCGCAGTGGTTTGTGCGGATGAAGGAGATGGCGCAGCCTGCGATTGAGGCGCTGAAGAGAGGAAAAATCCAGGCGCCGGGCGCAGATCTTGCTTCGGAGATCGCCCGGGAGGAGCAAAACGCGGATGCACTCGCAGCGGGGGCTGACGAAAAGCACTTCCGCCAGGTGGATTCTGAAGAAAAAACAAGTGACGAGGCAGCCAATGATGCGATGTCTGCGGCCGGGACGTCTGATTTTGAGGGGACTCTGACCTTCGTTCCGGATCGGTTTGACAAGATTTATCTGCACTGGCTGGAAAACATTAAGGACTGGTGCATTTCCAGACAGCTCTGGTGGGGGCACAGGATCCCGGCGTACTATTGTGACGACTGCGGCGAGATCGTGGTCGCGCGGGAAATGCCGAAAATCTGCCCGAAATGCGGAAGAGGCGCTGCTCCTGCCGATGGAGCCTCGAATCTGGGTACTGCGCATTTTACACAGGATCCCGACACGCTGGATACCTGGTTTTCCTCCGCACTCTGGCCGTTCTCGACGCTCGGCTGGCCGGAAAAGACACTGGAGATGGAGTATTTCTATCCGACGGACGTGCTGGTGACCGGGTATGACATTATTTTCTTCTGGGTGATCCGGATGGTATTTTCCGGTATCGAGCAGACCGGGAAGGTTCCCTTCCATCATGTGCTGATTCACGGTCTGGTGCGTGACTCCCAGGGGCGCAAGATGAGCAAATCCCTTGGAAACGGCATTGACCCGTTGGAGATCATTGAGCAGTATGGCGCGGACGCGCTGCGGCTGACGCTGATCACCGGAAATGCGCCGGGCAACGATATGCGTTTCTATATGGAGCGCGTGGAGGCTTCGCGCAATTTCGCGAACAAGGTATGGAACGCCTCCCGTTTCATTATGATGAATCTGGACAAGGCAAAGGAAGATGAGCTCCCTTCCGGCATGGACCTTTCGGCGCTGACAGCTGCCGATAAATGGATTCTCTCCAAGGTAAATGACCTGGCAAAGGACGTGACGGATAACATGGACCGCTATGAGCTGGGAATCGCGGTGCAGAAGGTGTATGATTTTATCTGGGAGGAATTCTGCGACTGGTATATTGAGATGGTGAAGCCACGCCTTTACAATGAAGAAGATACTTCAAAGGCCGCCGCACTGTGGACGCTGAAGACCGTTCTGACCAACGCGCTGAAGCTGCTTCATCCATTCATGCCGTTTATTACAGAGGAAATTTTCTGCACACTCCAGGGCACGGTAGATGGGCAGGAATCCTGCAAAGAGGCTGCCCCGTGTGCGGCAGAGGGGTATGGGAACGGCAGTGCGGGTTGCGCCGGCAGCTCTGCCTCCGGATATGCAATGCCGGAAGTGGCGGAGTCCATCATGATCTCCTCCTGGCCGGAGTGGAAAGAAGAGTGGAGCTTCAAAGAGGATGAAAAGGCTATAGAGACCATCAAAGAGGCAGTCCGCGCGATCCGCAATGTCCGTACGGGCATGAACGTGCCGCCGGTCAAAAAGGCACAGGTCTTTGTAGTGTCAGAGGATGCTTCCATCCGTGCCATTTTTGAAAACGGAAAGGTGTTTTTCGCGACGCTTGGTTATGCGGGTGAAGTGCACGTACAGGCCGACAAGAACGGCATCAGCGACGACGCAGTGTCTGCGGTGTTCCCGGGCACGGTGATATATATGCCGTTCGCGGAGCTGGTGGATGTCGAAAAGGAGCTTGCAAGACTTCAGAAGGAAGAAAAACGTCTGATGGGCGAGCTCGTACGGGTAAATGGGATGCTCGGAAATGAGAAGTTTGTAAGCCGCGCGCCGCAGGCCAAAATTGATGAGGAGCGGGCAAAGCTCGCGAAATATACGCAAATGATGGAGCAGGTAAAAGCGCAGCTTGCACGGCTGTGCAGGTAATAAAGATGCGATCCGCACGGCCAGGCCGGTAAAAGCGCAGCTTGAGCTTGCACGGCTGCGCAGGTAAAGATGCAGCCCGCACGGCCAGGCAAAAGCGCAGCTTGCACAGCTGTGCAGATAAAAACACAGCCTGCATGGTTTGACAGATAAAAATGCTACTTGTTGGAGCTGTGACAGGGAACGAAAGATAGGGGCGTAATATTTTATGGAAGAGAAAGCTTTGATTCCTCTCAACGATGAATATGTCGAGAAGATGTTTCTGGGTCAGACGGATGATCCGATTTCCGTGACGGGTCTTTCATTGACTCAGGCAGAGCGGATCATCGATCAGATGGTGGAATACAAAAAGCTGCGCATGATGTACAGCTGTGCGCTGAAGGAGATCCGGACCAAGTTTGACGTGCTCAATACGGAATTCAGCGTGCGCTATCAGCGGAACCCGATTGATTTCATTACAATGCGGGTGAAAAGCACACACAGCATTTTTGAAAAGATGCGCCGCCAGAATCAGAAGTTCACAATGACGAGCCTGGAGGAGAATATCAATGATATCGCGGGGATCCGGGTAATCTGCTCCTATGTGGATGATATTTATATGCTTGCGCAGTCCCTGATTGCGCAGGATGACATCCGTCTGGTGTAGGAGAAGGATTATATCTCTCACCCGAAGGAGAATGGGTATCGGAGTCTGCACCTGATCGTCAGCGTGCCGGTCTTTTTTACCGACCGGAAAAAGGATATGAAGGTCGAGGTGCAGATCCGCACGATCGCGATGGACTTCTGGGCGAGCCTGGAGCATGGAATCAAGTACAAAAAGGATATTCCAAATCAGCGTGAAATCGTGGAGCGTCTGAAAAAATGCGCGGACGTCATCGCGGAGACGGATATGACGATGCTGGACATCCGCAGGGAGATGGAGGGCGATGATGGCAGGCAGAAGGAGGAAGAACCCGGCAGGGCAAATATGGAGATCCTGCTTGAGAAGCTGAAACGGCTGGATGCCCCGATCTTATAGAGGCTCTGGATCGTTTACAGAGACTTTTCATAGTATATAGAAACAGGGAGAAGTGAAAATATGATTGATCTGGATATTCTGCGGAAGAGCGCGCCGATCACGGTCGTCGGACATCCGGCGGCGGATTTTGACTGTTTTGCCGCAGGCTTTTTGATGGAATATGTGCTTACTGCACTTGGGATAACGGCGCGCTTTGCGACGCCGGACGGCAGCAGAGATGAATATTTTGAGAAAAAAGCGGCAGAACTGGATTTCCGGGAAAAGGCAGCCGGAACGGTCGGGCCGGAGGACACACTTTTTTTAGTTGACCATACTGCGGAATATCCGAATAAGGTTGTCGGCTGTTTTGACCACCATCCTCCGCTCTGCCGGATTCCCGTGAATTATGTGAGGGACGAGAGCACCTGCTGTGCGATTATGATTTACCGGTGGGCCGAAAGCCTGGGAATCGAAATTCCGCGGAAGCTGACGATGCTCACGGTCTATGCCAATTATATGGACAGCCTGTCTTTCAAATCATCCAAAGGGAGGCTGGTGGACAGGATCTGGTGTGAAGAGAAAATAAAGGAGCTGGGAATGGATCAGGAGGAAGTGGTGGATTTCGGATACGGCCTTACTGACCCGTCCCTGCCCTTTGAGGATTTTATATCGACCGGCATCAAAACATACCCTCTTCTGGCGGAGACGGGCTCCATCGCCGACGCCCTTTTTGAGGCTCCTGCTTCAGGAGACAGAGCCGGGATCCGGGGAGAGCAGGGATACGGCTCTTACAGCTGTACTTTGAAATTAAAAGCTTCTTATATCGTCTCAAAATCGAGCGAGATCGATGCGGAAAGAGTCGTGGAGGTTCTGTCAGCCCGCCTGGATGATACAGTGGCTGCGTGGTGCTTTATCGTCAATAACGTGGCGGATGATGAGACCAGGCTCATCGTGGTCACGAGAAAATTTTATACAGATCAGACCATTGGACGAAATCTTGGACGGGGAAATGACATTATTCCTCCTCTGCAGGGTATGCTGAGCTTTGTCAATGACGGAACAATCACAAAATGGCTGATTGAAAATAATCTGCAGATTTCCACGATGGAATCCTGCACGAGCGGGCTGATCGCCAGCTCGATCACGGACTATGAGGGATCCTCCGCGATACTGAAGGGCTCCCTGATCACGTACTCGAACGAGGCTAAGATTCTGGAAGGCGTACCGGCAGACGTAATCAGCACATACGGCGTCTACTCTAAGGAAACCGCCATAGAGATGGCCCGCAGTTCGAAGCGCATTTTTCACAGCGATGTGGGCGTCGGGATCACCGGGTCCTTTGGCAATCCGGATCCTGCAAATCTGGATTCTGTTGCGGGAGAGATTTATCTGCAGGTACTGTGCACCGACCGGGAGGCGCCGGTAAAGCTTGTGATGCGCGATCTTTCGCAGAGCCGCCGGAAGATCAAGCAGAGCGTGACGACTCTTGCACTTGGGATTGTGTGGGCGACACTGAGATACTGGCATAAATAATCTGACCAGACTGAGATACCGGCATAAAAAATCCAGCCTGAGTAAGGTTTTTGATATTCTCCGGTAAAACATGAAAAAGATTTTTCGGCCACACAGGAGGCGCAGCCATGTCCTTACAGTTTATATTTGGAAATTCCGGCAGCGGGAAATCCCATCTTCTGTACCAGAAGATTATAGAAGAATCCCGCCGCCACCCGGAGACGAGCTTCCTGGTGATTGTGCCGGAACAGTTTACGATGCAGACGCAGCGGGATCTTGTGATGCTGCATCCGGACAGGGGAATCATGAATATTGATGTCCTGAGCTTCCGCCGCCTGGCGCACCGCGTTTTTGAAGAGGTGGGGATGGACCGCCGGACGGTGCTGACGGAGACGGGGAAGAATCTGATGATCCGCCGCGTTGCCCAGATGAAAAAGGACGAGCTGAAAATACTCGGCGCCAGGATGAACCGCACCGGGTATGTTTCTGAGGTAAAGTCGATTCTTTCCGAGCTGATGCAGTACGAGGTCTCTGACGGCGACCTGGGTGGTATGCTGGAATCGGTAAAGAATCGGCCTCTTTTACGCACGAAGTTGGAGGATATCCGCGTACTTTACCGGGCGTTTCTGGAGTACCGGCAGGATCAGTTTATGAAACCGGAGGAGCTGATGACGGTGCTTGCCCAGGCGGCTCCCCGTTCCGGACTTTTAAAGAGGAGTATGCTGGCATTCGACGGATTTGCAGGCTTTACGCCTTCCCAGCTGGACGTGATAGGAGAGCTGTATCGGGTCTGCCCGAAGCTTTATCTGACTGTGACAATCGACGCGCGGGAGGATTTCTTCGGGGCGATCAGGGAGCATGAGCTGTTCGCGCCGAGCCGCCGTCTGATAAAAAGCATCCTGGAGCATATCGGACATTTTCCGGACAGCCCTCGTCTTCCGGAAACCGAAGCAGCCGGCTGGGCCGGGAAAAATCAGGATGGTTCCTTATATGAAGAGCCGATTGTGCTTGGATCATCGGACTCTGGCCTGCCGCGCTTTTCGAGGAATGGGGCGTTGCGTCACCTGGAGCAGAATCTGTTCCGGAAAAAACAGGCTCCATACCGGGGAGAGCCGGATGAACTGAAGCTTTCTGTATTAAACAGTCCGGTGCAGGAGGTTCATTTTGCTGCGCGCACGATTGCGGGCCTGGTGCGGGACGGACAGTATCGTTATCGTGATATCGCCGTGATTGTGGGGGATCTGGGAGCCTATGGGAATTATGTGAAAAAGGTATTTCCCATGTACAAAATACCGGTTTTTGTCGATGAAACACGCCAGCTTCTGCTGAACCCGTGTCTGGAATTTGTCCGCGGGGCGCTTGCGATGGTAGAGCAGGATTTTTCTTACGAGACGGTATTTCGCTTTCTGCGCACCGGGATGGCAGGGCTTTCGCCGGATGAGATCGACCGCCTGGAAAATTATGTGATCGCGGCGGGCATCCGTGGGTATTCGCGCTGGGCGAATGAGTGGACCTGGTGCCCGCCCAATCTGCAGACGGTTTCCTGCCCGGATGGCCGATCTAAGGGCTTAAATCCAGACCAGGAAGGTAAGGGCTTAAATCCAGACCGGGAGGGAGAAGAGTCTTCTGCAGAAGAAGGAACGGAACAGGCTGTAGAACAGAGAACGAAACCGACTGCGGAACAGAGAACGGAACCGGATACGGAACAGGCCCCGCCGACCGGACTTTCTTTGTATAATTCTCTCCGTGCCCGTTTTATGGATACTGTCGGCTCGTTTTCGGAGGAAATGCGGAAAAAAGACCGTCCGCTTTCTGATTACGCGAGGATCTTACACCGCCTTCTGGTGGATTGCGGTGTGCAGCAAAAACTGAAAAACAGGGAGAATGAGCTGAAGAATTCCGGCGCGGAGTTTTCATCCGAATACCGGCAGATTTACCCGATTCTGATCCGGCTGCTTGACGAGATGGTGGATTTGCTGGGCGAGGATACGATGGACTGCCGTCTTTTTTCGGAGATTCTTGACGCCGGACTTTCCGAGGCGAAGGTCGGGATCATTCCTCCCGGAATTGACCAGGTGCAGGTGGGCGATATCCGCCGGTCGCGCCTTTCGAATATCAAAATTCTGTTTTTCCTCGGACTCAATGACGGCTGGGTCCCCGCGCGCGGCGACGGAGGAGGGATCGTCTCTGATACGGAGCGGGAGATTCTGCTGGATGCCGGGGCTTCTCTGGCGCCGTCCGCACGGGAAAACAGCTATATCCAGAGATTTTATCTTTACCAGAATCTGACGAAGCCGCAGGATCGCCTCTATCTGTCCTGGTGCCAGAGCAGCGGGGACGGAACCTCCATGCGCCCGTCGTATCTGGTCGCCACGATCTCCAGACTGTTTCCGGATCTGAAGGCGGTAAAGGAGGAGGATGCGGGCACGTATCTTTCGCAGGTGACATCCAGAGAAAACGGCATGCTTTATTTTCTGCACGGACTGCAGGGGTTAAAGGAACAACATGGAGCATGGAGCGCTGCGGGAACCGGGGACGATCAGGAGAACTTTGTATCCTGGCTGGAGCTGTACCGCCTGTATCTGAAGGACACGGATTACAGTGTGCAAGTCCGCGATCTTCTGAAAGCGGCATTCCTGCGCGGACCGGCAGTGAGCCCGGAGCATCTGGATGCCAGGATAGCGCGTCTGCTTTACGGGACGACGGACGCTGCGCGGCTGACGGGCGCTTCGGAACCGCCTGCGGTGTGGATGTCGGCTTCTGTGACCCGGTTGGAGCAGTTCGCAGGCTGCGCATTTTCCCATTTTGCATCTTATGGGCTGCGCCTGCGGGAACGCGCGGAATATGGGGTGAAGGCGACCGACCTTGGCACGCTGTTTCACGGAGCGATCGAGCTGTTTTCCCGGCAGATGCTCGCCGACGGCTGTGACTGGGCAGAGTGCCCTTATGAAGAACAGGCGCGGCGGATGGATCGGTGTGTAGACCTGACGGCGGATACATATGCGGGCGGGATTCTGCACGGGAGTGCGCGGGACGAATACACGATTCGAAGATTGAAGCGCATCCTGCGGCGTACGGTGTGGGTGATGCGGGAACAGACCAGGGCAGGGCAGTTTCGGCCTGTCGGCTTTGAAATCTCATTTGCAGATACCCGGGATCTGGACGCGGTACAGGTACGGCTTGGCAAAAATGACAGGATTCGCCTGCAGGGACGGATTGACCGGATCGACACGGTGGAGACGGAGGACGCTATCTATGTGAAGGTGGTCGACTACAAATCTGGTATGGCTCAGTTTGATCCGGTTTCGCTTTATTATGGACTGCAGATGCAGCTCTTCGTTTACCTGAATGCGGCACTTGAGATGGAGAGAAAGCTGCACCCGGGCAAAAAGGTCATCCCTGCCGGAGTTTTTTACAGCAGGATGCAGGATCCGGTGCTGGACGTGGAAACCTCTCCTCGCCTGCGCCCGAGGGATATGAAGGATTATCTGGAGCAGGCTCGCAGGACACTCCTGAAAAAAATGCGTCCTGACGGCCTGGTGAATAGCAGCGCGTCCATACTCCGGATGTTTGACGCGAATCTGAGCGGGGATTCGCTTGTGATCCCGGTGGGGATGAAAAAGGACGGCACTCCAAAGGCAACCTCAAGCATTGCGACGACTGAGCAGTTCGCCGCGCTTTCGGAATATGTGACGGATCTTCTTTCTCAGATGGGAGAAGCAATCCTGGACGGTGTGATCGAAGCGCGCCCGTTTGCGGATCGCAATGAGAGCGCGTGCGACTATTGTGTTTATGCGGACGTCTGCGGCTTTGACCGGAAAATCCCGGGGCGCTGCGAAAAACGCACACCGGAGCTGAATTCCCGGGAGGTCATTGAGCGCCTGTCCAACGCGAAGCGTTCTTCCAATGACAGGCGCGACTTGCCTCTGAGCGTTAGCGAGGAGGCGTTACCCGAGCGCCTGTCCAACGCGAAGCGTTCTTCTGATGACAGGCCGCGCGTGCCATTTAGAAACCCGGAATCTGGAGGTGGAGGTGACGACACATGTCAGTAACGTGGACTGGAGAACAGCAGCAGGTCATTGATGCGAGAGGTCAGGATCTTCTGGTCTCGGCGGCGGCCGGTTCCGGCAAAACAGCCGTACTGGTGGAACGCATTCTGAAAATCATTACCGATGAAAAAAAGCCGGTTGATATTGACCGGCTTCTGGTCGTTACCTTTACAAACGCGGCTGCCTCAGAAATGCGGGGGCGGATACGCGACGCGCTTGAGGAGCGGGCCGGGCAGGATCCGGACAACGTCCATCTGCAGCGGCAGCTGGTGCTGGTACACAATGCGAAGATTACGACAATCCACAGCTTTTGTCTTCACGTACTGCGCAATCATTTTCAGACGATCGGGATTGATCCGTCCTTCCGCATCGCGGACGAGGGCGAAGTGCTTCTGCTGGAGCAGGACGCAGTGAAAGAAATTGTGGACGAGGCGTATGCGGTACTGGCGCTGCCCGCCGGGGAATTTACAGAATTCCTGGAACAGTACGCGACCGGGAAAAGTGATGCGAATGTGGAGGAGATGATTCTTAAGCTCTATCACTGTGCGTTGGGCCAGCCTTTCCCGGAGGAGTGGCTGCGGGAGTGCCGCAGTGTCTATGAAAATAAAACAGTATTTGACTCCGGGACTGCCTGGATTGCATTTGTAGAACAGGATACGGCGCTTCGCCTTTCGGATGTCCGCGGGCAGCTTCAGGCGGCTTTGCGGATTGTGCGGGAACCGGACGGTCCTTACCCCTATGAGAAAGCACTGATTTCAGACCTGACGCTTGTAGAAAGGCTGGAACGGGGCAAAACCTTTGCCGGTTATCTGGAAGCCTTTCAGGGAATGGGTTCTTTTGAAGCACTGGGAAGAAAAAAGGATGAAACGATATCGGAGGAGAAAAAACAGTTGGTATCCTCCATCCGCGGCGAGTGCAAGGATCAGCTCACAGGACTCCGCGACCAGTATTATTATGATGATCTGGATGCGCTGCACGATGAATTTTTAAGAAGCGGCACCGTAGTGCGTGTGCTGACGAAGCTGACGGAAGCGTTTATGGAACGGCTTTCGAAGAAAAAGGCGGATAAAAACATTCTGGATTTCGGGGATATGGAACACATGGCGCTGAATGCGCTGGTGACGCGAAAGAAGGATCGAACTGATGATACCCAGGGAGAGAGCCCATCCGGGGCGGCGGATGGCCGTGACGCAGATACATCCGAAAGAATTTTTCCTGCTGCCGTGAAGGCCGATGGCTATGATGCAGAAGCATCGGGCAGGATTTTTCCTACTGCTGTGGCAATGGAGTACGCGGAGACCTTTGAAGAGGTTATGATCGATGAGTATCAGGACAGCAACCTTGTACAGGAACTGATCCTGAGCAGCGTTTCCGGGAAAGGCTGCCAGGCGCACAATCGGTTTATGGTCGGGGATGTCAAGCAGAGCATTTACCGCTTTCGCCTGGCCAGGCCGGAGCTTTTCATGGAAAAATATCACCGCTACCAGATTTGGAATGACACCTCAGATGGTGCAGAACTCCCGGGAAGTCAGGGAACTGCTGCGGACGATCATACAGGAAACGGGGAAGAACGGGCCACTTCCGCAGATTTTACAGAGAGGCGCATCGACCTGCACCGCAATTTCCGCAGCCGCCCGCAGGTACTCCATTCGGTAAATTTTATTTTTGAGCAGATCATGCGGGAGTCTCTGGGAGGCGTGGAGTATGACGCAGACGCGGCGCTCTATCCGGGCGCTTCGTTCCCGGAGCCGGAGATATCAGTATCTGTCGATACGGAATGCCCCATTCCGGCTTCATCAACAGATACCGATAAGGGGACTGCCGTGTCTGAAAAGCCCGCCAAGTCACGACAGGACTGGTATCAGACGGAACTGTTGCTGATGGATGGCGGGGATTCATCCGTCGGGGAGCTCCGCGAGGAGGAGGCGAAAATGATTGGCCGTCGGATCCGGGAGCTTGTCGGGACGACGCCTGTTCTGGATAAGGAGAGCGGCGGGTTCCGTCCGGCAAGATATGGCGACATTGTAATTTTGCTGCGCACGATCAGCGGTTGGGGAGAGACCTTTGGCGAGGTTCTCTCCGATATGGGGATTCCCTGTTTTACCGGCTCTCAGAAAGGATATTTTTCAGCGGCAGAGGTGCGCGTGGTATTGTCCTATCTGCAGATTCTGGATAATCCGCTGCAGGATATCCCGCTCGCAGCCGTGCTCAGAAGCCCGATCGGCAGATTTTCCGATGAGGAGCTTTCCAGAATCCGTCTGGCAGGAGAGGGGGAGGCAAATCTTTCCTTTTACGATTGCTGCCTGCGTCTTGTGGGGCAGCCGTCTGACGGAAAAAACGAGGGACTGAAATGGAAACTGGAGCAGTTCTTTGCAACCTGGCAGACACTGCGGGACAAATGCGACCATACGCCGATACACCTGCTTCTGTGGGAAATCCTGGATGTGACCGGCTATGGCGAGTACGCGGCGGCGCTCCCGGCGGGGAGGCAGCGGAAAGCAAACCTGGACATGCTTGTGGAAAAAGCGATAGCGTACGAGGCGACCAGCTACCGGGGTCTCTACCATTTTGTGCGGTACATCGAAAACCTGCAGAAGTATGAAGTAGACTACGGCGAGGCGAGCCTCGGCTCCGAAGCGGGCGACACGGTGCGGATCATGAGCATCCACAAGAGCAAGGGCCTGGAGTTTCCGATTGTGTTTGTCGGCGGCATGGGTAAACAGTTCAACGAGATCGACGTGCGGGGAGCCGTCGTGATGCACCCGGAGTGGGGGATTGCCTGTGACTGCGTGTGGCATGATGGGCAGACGCCCGCAGACATTTGTTCTGATGACGGAAGCGGCCTGCCTCCTGCCGTTTCTGCATCACTAAGCGCGAATCGAGACAAGGCAGTGACCGGAGAAAACGCAGGCCGCCCGGCGGATGCACGCATCGCATTAAGCGAACCAGAAGGGGGAGCGATTCCCCGCATGCGCCGCCCTACGCTTCTGAAGAAAACGATTCAGCAGAAGCTTTCTACGGAAAATCTGGGGGAGGAGCTGCGCGTACTGTACGTGGCGATGACCCGCGCAAAAGAAAAACTGATTCTGGCCGGAAGTGTAAAGAATCTGGAGAAAAAGCAGACGACATGGAGGAATGCTTCGCTCTCTTACAGCTGGCTTTCCGGGGCGTCCACTTATCTGGACTGGGTCGTACCCGCCATGATGAGCCGGCCGGGCGTCCGGGCATTTTTTGCAGCAGGCTCCCCCTGTGAAGACGACATTTTTGCAGTTTCGGTTTTTACGCCTGCAGGGAATGACTGGAAAGAGGAAAGTGCATACACAGAGAATCTTCTCACACTGCAGGAGCTTCTCAATCCCGATCCGTCTGCAAACCGGGACGATGAGGCGAGAAAATATCTGGAGCGCGTGTTCTCATCGGGCTATCCGTATGAGGAAGACCGCAGCATTTCCGGGAAATATTCGGTATCTGAGCTGAAAAAAATGTCTCAGAGAACAGAAGAGAACGACGCAATGGAGCTTTACGAGGAGGAAACCGTGGTTCCCCTTCTCCCAAGATTTGAGCGCCCGTCCAACGCGAAGCGTTCTTCAAATGACGGGCGCGACCTGCCGCCGAGCGCCAGCGAGGGGGCGTTTCCCGGGCGCCCGTCCAACGCGAAGCGTTTTCCAAATGACGGGCGCGACCTGCCGCAATCTGCCACTTCAGGCGCGGAGCGCGGCACAGCTTACCATACGTTAATGGAAAATTTAGATTATTCTAAGAAAGAAGATTTGCGATTCCAGTTGGAAGAATTGATAAGTTGTGGTAAAATGTCCGAGGAAGAAGCGTCCTCGATCAATCTGAGCGAGATTTCGGCTTTCCTGCGATCCTCCATTGGGCAGCGGATGGAGCGCGCATGCGCTGCCTGCATGCTGTTCCGGGAGCAGCCGTTTGTCCTGGGCGTCCCGGCGGGAGAGATATTAAAAAATGATTCGAAAGAAATCGTTCTTGTGCAGGGGATTATTGACGCCTGGTTTGTGGAAGAGGAGCAGATCATTCTGGTGGACTACAAGACAGACCGGGTGTCGTCGAAATGGACACTCATCGAGAGATACCGGACGCAGATTGATTATTACACGGAGGCGTTGGAACGGCTGACGGGGAAGAAGGTCCGCGATCGCGTGATTTATTCCTTTACCCTGGGAGAGGAAATTTATTTACCCGGATAGCGAATGTGAAACCGGCGCATCCGGCTTTGGAGCAAAGAAAAGGCATGGGAAATTCATGAAAAAATTGGTCAAAAACGAGGCAGTGCGGTACGTTTTTTTTGGAGGCTGCACGACGGCGGTGAATCTGGTCGTCTATTATCTCCTGTGTACCGTTGGCATGAATATCACAGTAGCGAATACGATTTCAGTACTGGCCGCGATCGCATTTGCCTATGTGGTAAATAAGCTGTTTGTGTTCGAGCACAAAACGCATTCTCTGGCGGAGCTTTTCCGGGAAGCGGGGAGCTTTATCGGCATGCGTCTGGGGACGATGGTGGTCGAGGTGCTGGGCGTACTGTGCTTCACCTGCATCTGGGGCGTTCCGAACATGGCCGCGAAGCTGGTGATCCAGGTCGTCATAGTCGTGCTGAATTATTTTATCAGTAAATTTGTGGTCTTCAAAGAGGATGCAAAGAAGGATGGCGGCCAGGAAGATTCCGACACATCTGCCGTGAACTCAGCGGACGCTCATGCTGTGGAACAGACGAATGTCTATGACATGGAGACGATGGACGTTCTTTCCGCGAAAAAACCGGATGCTGATATCGGGGGAAACCCGGACGCCCATGTTGACGAAAAAACAGATATTCGCAATTCTGCGAAGACAGATGTTCGCAATTCTGCGGAAGCAGATGTTTACGCTACGGAGAAAACGGCTCCTCCTGCCGGAAAGCAGCCTGCGGGAATCCGGAGGCTTGCGCATAGCTGGAGGATCAGACGGGAGGTGTCGCGCAAAAGGGCGCGCACGGGAAAAGAAATCTCCCGCAATTATTTCCTGGCCGGGTTTTTCGCGAGCGGGCTGGTCGCGGGGGCCGCGTTTGCCCTGATGGGCGTCTGGCCGTTTGGCGACAAGACGCTGCTGATCATTGATTCCCTCCACCAGTATCTCCCGTTTTATACGGATTACCACGAAAAACTGGTCAACAGTGAGTCCTTCCTGTACTCCTTCTCGGGCGGACTGGGCTACAATTTCTGGTCTACCTGGGCCTACTATCTGGCGAGTCCTCTGAATTTCCTGATGGCATTCATTCCGACCGCGAATGTCTGCGATTTTATGGATCTGATGATCCTGGTGAAGATCGCGCTCTGCGGCGGATGCTTTTCCTGGTATATTCACAAGCGGGATTGTGAGAAGAGCTCTGAGAGCGGCGGATATGTCTCATCGTCCGGCGCAATACACGGGCATTCGGTTCGCCTGAAGGACTCATCTGATGAAGGGCAAAGCCTGTCCTCCGGCGCATTGCCTGTCGCTTTTGGCATGATGTACGCGCTGAGCAATTTTGTGATCGGCTATTATTTTAACCTGATGTGGCTGGACAGCATCGCAATGCTGCCGCTCGTCATGTATGGCATCGAGCGGATCGTAAAGGGCGGGAAGGGGAAATTCTACTGCCTGGCATTGTTTTATGGGCTCTGGTGTAACTATTATATCGGATTCATGCTCTGCCTGTTCGCCTGCCTGTATTTTCTGGTACGGTGGATTGCGCAGACCGGTGCGTACAGCAGCCACAGGGCAGACTGCGAATCGGCGGGGACAGTGACCGGCAGGGAACGCAGGTACAAAGCGGCAGAAACGGAGACTAGCAGGGAACGCGGGTACGAAGCGGCGGAGACGGAGACCAGCAAAGACCGTGAGTACGAAGCGGCAGAGACGGAGACCAGCAAAGACCGTGAGTACGAAGCGGCAGAGACGGAGACTAGCAGGGAATGTGTGCATGAAGCGGCGGAGACGGAGACCGGTGAGGAATGCGGGTTTGAACCGGCGGCGAAGC
>JAJQBS010000031.1:36260-44833 GCA_021203145.1 Lachnospiraceae bacterium
GAAGCGGCGGAGACGGAGACCGGTGAGGAATGCGGGTTTGAACCGGCGGCGAAGCAGGAGGACCGCTCTAAGACGAACTCACAGGAGAAGGGCTTCTCGTCGTCAAGAAGAACGAAGACGTCCGGACGCGGAAAGGCGAACGCGCGTAAAACGAAAGAAACGGGCGCCAGTGTGAGCAGCTTTCCGCGTGACCTCGTAAAAAGCTGTCTGACCTTCGCATGGTATTCGCTGTTGGCCGGCGGCATGGCGGCGCTGGTGCTTATTCCGGCATTTATGGGTCTGACTAGCTCGGAATCCATGGAGAGCAACACCTTCCCGACTGTGGTGAAATTTTACGAGAGCCTGGCGGAGCTTCTGGAAAACCATATGGCGTTTATGGAGCCGGTGACGATCTCCAGCACGCAGGTGGGCTTAAATGTTTATTGCGGCGTCGCTACGGTATTGCTGGCGATTCTTTACCTGTTTGACCATGAGATCCGCCTGCGGGAGCGGCTCGCGCATTATGGGCTCTGCGCGCTGCTGCTGTTCAGCTTCGCGTGCAATATTCCGAACTATATCTGGCACGGGTTCCACCAGCAGAACGGACTGCCGAACCGCTTTGCCTTTATCTATATCGCGGTATTGCTGGTGATGGCCTTTGACGCCCTGCGGGATCTGAAAAAATACTGGCTGCCCGAGCTTCTGTTCGCCGTGGCCGCCCCGGCGGCATTTCTGATTGTGTGCTACCTGAACCCCGAGCAGGAGCTGGAAGGGTACCTGTTTCTGATTTCATTGGGGCTGCTGATTTTCTATTTCGGATTTCTTCTGATCGGGAAATACGCGGATCGCCTGAAGCCAGCCGTCTTTGGCACGGCGCTGACGGTCGTCCTGGTGGTTGAGATTACGGCAAACGCGATCTACGGCGTCTCCGAGAACGGCGTGGTGACGAGAAGCATCTATCTGGCGGATCAGACTGCGTACCAGAACCTGATCGCCGCTCTTGATGAGGAGGAGGATGACTTTTACCGCAGCGAGGTGGACCGTCAGCGCATGCGGAATGTGACAATGTATGTGGGCGGAAACGCACTGGTGATGTTTAACTCGACCATGCAGAGCTCGGTCATTGATTTCTGTGACGCGCTCGGGATTGAGGCGCGGACAAACAAAAATGGGTATCTGGGCGTGACAAAGCTGATGAATGACGTCTTCGGCATCAAATACGTGGCATCCCCGACCGATTCTGAGACCTTCTATCAGTTTGAGCGGGTGGATAAGGATGGCGAGCTGACCCTGTACGAAAACGATAACGCGCTGTCCCTAGGATTTATGGTGGACGACGCGATTCTGGAGTGGGATACCAGCTCGGGAGAGCCGTTGGATATCCAGAACAGCTTTGTGGAGCTCGCGACCGGTCATGATGCGATCTTCGTCCTCGACCGGTATATAGACATGGAGGACGGCGAAAATTACGCGATCAAGATCCCGGACAACAAGCAGGTTTATCTGTGCATCGACACACGAGTGGCGGAAATTGTGCTGAACACGCCGGAGTACACGAAGACATTTACGACTTATACGGACCACCTGTATGTGATCAACGGCTCTTCTGAGAGCAATCTGGCTGATTTTACCGTGACGCTCAAGGATACGCAGACAAGTGTACAGGCGGAGGTCTATACCTGTTCCAACGAGGCGTACCAGGAGGTCGTGGATGCACTTGCCGAAAGCCAGATGGAGAATGTTGTCGCCGAGGGGAACACGGTGACCGGCGACGTGGATGTGAAGGAGGCCGGGACGCTGCTTCTGACGATCCCCTATGACGAGGGCTGGACGATCCTCGTGGATGGGCAGGAGACAGAATTTTCCTGTGTCGGCGGCGCGCTCATTGGCGTGCATCTGGAGGAAGGCGAGCACTCCATCGAGATGCGTTATACTCCGTCCGGATTGTGGGCCGGAAGCGGACTGACGCTGCTGTCAGCATTGCTGTTTCTGGCGTCCATGGTATGGGAGAGAAGGAAGAAAGGACTAGATGAAGTTGTTTAATTTCCAATTGACACCAAATGTGACACCACGTATAATGGACTCAGGAGGGATTCCCGATGGCAAAGTGGGATAAGCTGTTAGCCAGGATAGGTTCCCTGTCGAGGGATCTTTGATTCGATGAGCTGCGTAAAGTGCTGGAAAGTTATGGATACGAGATGAACGCTCCAAAAGGAGGCAGCAGCCACTATACCTTCCGCAAAGCAGGCTGCCAGCCGATTACGATACCGAAGCATGAGCCAGTCAAGAAGGTATATGTCGAAATGGTGAAGCAGATTGTGGAGAGTGAGGCGAAGAATGATGAAGACGTTGAATGAATATATGGCGATGTCCTATCGCATGGAAATCATTGAGGATAAAGATGAAGGAGGGTATGTGGTTTCCTTTCCGGATCTGCCGGGATGTCTTACCTGTGGAGAAACCGTGGAATCGGCAGTAGCTAATGCTGTGGACGCAAAAAAAGCGTGGCTTGAGGCAGCACTAGAAGATGGCCTGGAGATCCGGGAGCCTGATTCACTGGAGGATTATTCCGGGCAATTTAAGCTGCGGATTCCGCGCAGCCTGCACAGATCGCTTGCGGAGCATTCAAAGAGAGAAGGAATCAGTATGAACCAGTACTGCGTGTATCTCCTTTCGAAAAACGATGCTGTGTATGTGGGGAAATAATGAATGATCATGTGGTAATGTTGTAGTATCAGGCTGACAACAGAAAATCAGAATTAAAATGACTTATGTCATTTATTATAGGAAAGGACACGGGCAGACAGGAGGAATAACAATGGACATTGCATTTTCAGACAAGGCGGAACGCATCAAGGCGGGGATTTTTGCGGTACTGAATGAGAAAAAGGAGGAGCTGCTGCGGCAGGGAAAGACGGTGTACAATCTCTCCGTCGGAACGCCGGATTTTCAGCCCGCGAAGCATATCATGGATGCGGTCAGCGCTGCCGCGGAGGATCCGAAGAATTATAAATATTCTCTGGTGGAGCTCCCCGAGCTGCTGGACGCGCTCCGTGCGTTCTATGACAGGCGGTTCGGCGTGCAGCTGGAGCCGGACGAGGTGATGGAGCTGTATGGTTCACAGGAGGGCATGACGCATATCGCCTGGACTCTGTGCAATCCGGGCGAGCTGGTGCTTGTGCCGAACCCGGGCTATCCGATTTTCGGCATCGGGCCGGAGCTTTGCGATGCGGAGGTCTGGGAATATCCGCTCTATGAGGAGAACGGATTCCTTCCGAAGTTTTCCGATATTCCGGAGGAAATCGCGAAAAAGGCGAAGCTGATGGTGGTCAGCTACCCGGCCAACCCGATCTGCCGCGTGGCGCCGGACTCTTTTTACCGCGAACTGATTGCTTTTGCGAAGAAATATCATATTATAATACTGCATGACAGCGCTTATTCGGATATTGTATTTGGCGGGAGAACCTGCGGGTCGTTTCTTTCGTTCGAAGGGGCGAAGGAGGTGGGGGTGGAGTTCTATTCCCTCTCCAAGACCTTTAATTACACGGGCGCGCGTGTTTCCTTCGCGGTCGGCAATGCGGACGTGATTCAGAAATTCAAATCAATGCGGACGCAGTTTGATTACGGGACCTTCCTTCCGGTGCAGATCGGCGCGATCGCGGCTCTGAACGGACCGTTTGACCAGGTATTGCGCCAGTGCCAGGCGTACGAGGAGCGCAACCGCACCCTGTGCGGCGGCCTGCGCTCCATCGGATGGAACGTACCTGACAGCGAGGGTACGATGTTTGTCTGGGCGCCCCTGCCCAAAGGATATTCAAACTCGGAAGAATTCTCTGTGACGCTGATGGAAAAATCCGGCGTCATCTGTACGCCAGGCAGCAGCTTCGGCTCTCTCGGGGAAGGCTATGTGCGCATGGCGCTGGTACTGCCGCCCCAAAAGCTGCGCGAGGCGGTGGAGAGCATCCGCGTAAGCGGGGTGATCAAAAACTGATGGTATCATCAGATATTGGAGAAACTCGGAGGATTTCATGTCAGAAATGATGGATCTGCTGCGTGAGGCAGCGAAAGAGGACTGCGTCTGGAAGCAGGAGAGCATGAAAAAACATACCACCTTCCGGATCGGCGGACCGGCCGATTATTTTGCCGCGCCTGCGACCAGGGAAGGGATCTGCGGCGTTGTGCGGGTCTGCCGGGAGCTGGGGTATCCGTTCTATGTGGTGGGAAACGGGAGCAACCTCCTGGTGTCAGATGAAGGATACCGGGGGCTTGTGCTGCAGATCTATAAAAATTTTTGCAGGATTGACATTTCGCGTGCAGAAGATGTAGGGTCGGAAAGCACAAAATCCATCGCGGAACAAAAGGGTACGTACATCCTGTCCGCCGAAGCGGGGGCGATGCTTTCCGTGATTGCAAAGCGCGCGCTGGAGGCGGGGCTGACGGGTTTTGAATTTGCGTCGGGGATACCCGGGACGCTCGGAGGCGCGGTCGTAATGAACGCCGGCGCTTATGGCGGCGAGATGAAGCAGGTGCTTCTTGCGGCGACCGTCCTGACGCGGGAGGGGGAAATCCGCGAAATCCCTGCGGAGGAGCTCGCTCTGGGGTACCGTACAAGTGCGGTGCCGGAAAACGGCTGGATTGTGCTCGGCGCCACGATTGCACTGCAAAAGGGAGATCCGGAGGCGATCCGGAGACGCATGGAAGAGCTGAAGGAACAGCGTGTGAGCAAACAGCCCCTCGAGCTGCCGAGCGCGGGAAGTACCTTCAAACGCCCGGAAGGCTATTTTGCGGGAAAGCTGATCATGGACGCGCAGCTTCGCGGCTATACGGTCGGCGGCGCGCAGGTCTCAGAAAAGCACTGTGGGTTTGTTGTGAACCGGGGCGGCGCGACGGCTTCGGACGTGTGTCGGCTGATCGCGGACGTGACTGCGAAGGTGAAGGAGAGCTCTGGCGTGACACTGGAGCCGGAGATTAAAATGCTGGGAGAATTCTAATGTCATTTTCTTCAGAAGTGAGAGGGGAGCTTTCCTCGCAGATTCCATCCGCGCGGCACTGCAGGCTGGCGGAGCTGGCCGCGCTGATCGGGATGAGCGGTGAAATTTTATCGGGGGAAGACCGCTGCGGAATAAAAATTCGCACCGAAAACCTTTTAGTAGCAAGAAAAAGCTTTACATTATTGAAAAAAACATTTAATATAAGGGTTGATGTCTCAGTACATGTACATAGAAGAGGGAAAAAAAGCGACCGAATCTATACGGTTCTGGTGAAAGACACAGAGAATGCGCGGAATATTCTCCGTGCGCTGAAGATGACCGGGCAGGCCGATTCTTCGACGGATGCGCACACGGATACCGCAAATGATCTTCTGGTGCAGCAGCCCTGCTGCCGCAGAGCCTATATTCGGGGAGCGTTTCTCGGCGCGGGCTCGATCAGCAATCCGGAGAAGTCGTATCATTTCGAGATTGCCTGTTCGACACCAGAACGCGCGGGACAGCTGCAGCTATTGATACATTCGTTCGGCCCTGATGCCAAAATTGTACAGCGTAAAAGCCATTACATTGTATATATTAAGGAAGGGGCTCAGATTGTTGATATGCTGAATGTCATGGGAGCTCATGTTTCACTGATGAATCTGGAGAACATCCGGATCGTCCGCGAAATGAGGAACTCAGTGAACCGCAAGGTCAATTGTGAGGCCGCCAACATCAACAAGACGGTGAATGCAGCCGTGAGACAGACGGAAGATATCCGCATCCTGAGGGATCTGGTCGGATTTGAGCGGCTTCCGCCCACGCTCGCGGAAATCGCACAGCTGCGGCTTTCGCATCCGGACGCTTCTCTGAAGGAGCTTGGAGAGATGCTGCAGCCTCCGATCGGAAAGTCCGGCGTCAATCACAGACTGAGAAAACTGAGTTTTCTTGCTGAGCAGGTAAGACAGGAAAAAGGCAGGAGGAATTATTATGATAAAAAAGGAAATCACGATCCAGCTTCCGAGCGGACTGGAAGCGCGGCCGGTGGCGATGCTGGTACAGGTGGCCAGCCAGTATGAAAGTGAGATTCATTTTGAAAGCGACGGCAGAATGGTAAACGCCAAGAGCATCATGGGCATGATGACGCTCGGGCTTGATACGGGAGAGAAGGTTATTGTTACCGCCCAGGGCGCGGACGAGCAGGAAGCGGTTCAAAATATAGAAGCATATCTGAGCAAAACGAACTGATAAAAAGGGCAGCAATCATGATTCAGAACAGGTCTTCGCAGCTGCTGGGAAGACCGTATGAAAACGGACAGCGAGATACCCGGGCTGTCAGCTGTTAAGCGGAGATCGACGACTATGGATATTAGTACGGCAGGCAGTCTGGATAAAAACTTTATTCTGGACCTGTACCAGGATGCGTTTCCAGAGCAGGAGCGCAAGCCATTCTCTCTGATTGAGCGGAAGGCCGCCATGGGGGAGATGGAAATGCTTTTGATCCAGGAAGAAAAGAAGCGGATTGGTTTTGCAATCATGGCATATGGGGAAAGGCTTGTTCTGCTGGACTATTTTGCGATCAGCCCCAGGTGGAGGGGCCAGGGCTTCGGTGCGGCCGCGCTGGAGCTGATCCGGGAGCTTTACAGCGACCGTCCGCTCTTTCTGGAAATTGAGAAACCGGAGCAGCCGGAGACGGCGGATCCTGGCGAGGCAGCTGATGCGGGTGCGGTAAACATCGGCACCGGAGCGGCAGCCAGAAAAACGCAGGATGACCGGCAGCGCCGGAAAGCATTCTATCTGCGCAATGGAATGCTTGAAACCGGGATCAATGTGGAGCTTTTCGGGGTAAAGATGGAGATTCTCTCTACCGTAGAGGGACTTACCTTTGAGGCATGTGAGCCTTTATACCGATCACTTCTGGGTCCGATTTACCGCAGCCTGATTAAGCAAGTATGAAATAATGCACATTCGTTTAAAAATCTGAATTTAGCCCGGTCAGACCGGGTTGGCGAGTATGGAGAGAAGAAGGGAGAGACATCAGTCTCTCTTTTCTTTTTCTTATGATGCGCAGGGGCGGGAAAGGAATTTTGGCAGCTTTGCTGCCCGCGGTCTACGCTTCACTTCGGTCGCTGCTAAACGTGTGCCACTGGCATACAGCAACCCACGCAGCGGATAGGGTGAGAGGACTCCCCTATCCGATTGTTCTAATGCACACGGCCGCGTAAGGAATTCAGCCGTTTTGCCGCAAAAAGAAAACGTTTTAGAAAATAACCGTTTTTATCGCCTGGAATTGAGCGGTAAAGTGTGTGGCTTTTTGAAATAAAAATAAGGAAATAGAAAAAATAGACAAAAATTGGGGTATAAAACGAAGCAGGTTCACCAAAACACAATTTTATTGAAAAAAGATTGAAAAAAACGGTTGACAAAATAGTCGAAATGCTGTTTAATGTCATCAAGAAAACGATTAAGTAAAGACAGAATTTACAAGCGAAGGAGAAAAGCATGGTTTCCATGAAGGAGATTGCGGCAGCCTGCGGAGTATCTGTAGCGACTGTCAGCAAAGCACTGAGCGATCACCATGATATTGGTGAGAAGACAAAGCAGCATGTCAGAGAGGTGGCTGACCAGATGGGATATCTCCCAAACCTGTCCGCCCGTTATCTTAAGACGAACCGCAGCTACAACCTGGGTGTTCTTTTTGAGGACGCGGCGCAGAGCGGCCTTACCCACGATTTCTTCTCCGGCGTGCTGGAGAGCCTGAAAAATACGGCTCAGTCCAGAGGATACGACATCACGTTTCTGAATACATTGTCTCCGGATATGTCGTATGTGGAGCGGGCACTGTACCGGGGATTTGACGGGGTGGCGATTGCATGCTTTGACTTTTCGAATCCGAAGGTGCAGGAGCTTCTGAGCAGTAGTGTGAAGGTTGTCACGGTTGATTACATCGCTGACAATCGCACGGCGGTCGTCTCGGATAACGTGGACGGTATGACCCGGCTGATGGATTACATTCTGAGCCAGGGGCATACGCGGATTGCCTACATCCATGGCGACGAGGGCCGGGTCACCCGGCAGAGGCTCGCGTCCTACTGCCGCAGTCTGGGAGAGCATGGCATTGGTATCACGGAGGAATACATAAAGCCTGCCCTTTACCGCGACCGGCAGCTTACGTATGACAGGACGATGGAGCTCCTTTCCCTGGGCGAGCCCCCGACCTGTATCATTTATCCGGATGATGTGGCTGCGTTTGGAGGCTTCAATGCCATCCGGGCGAGGGGACTGCAGTTTCCTGAGGACATCTCGGTGGCAGGATACGACGGTATCCGCATGATGCAGTATATGGAGCCGAGACTCACGACAGTCCGGCAGGACATGGAAGCACTCGGAAGGCTTGCGGCGGAGAGCCTGATTGACGAGATTGAGCATCCGATGGCGACGGCTCCCACGATTCATACGGTGGAGGGACAGCTGCTGAAGGGGCAGACCGTTCGTAGAATTTAGTCAGGAATGTTATCACAGGGATGCCTGTGTAACAGATACAGTAATCGAAATTACACACCACTATTTTAAGCGATAACTCCGTGCTTTTTGGGACTAACTACGGAAAATTTACTCCGTAGTTAG
>JAJQBS010000099.1 GCA_021203145.1 Lachnospiraceae bacterium
TTTTCTTCATGCCGCGCACGCACAAATTTCCAATGCCTTATGCATTATAACAATTTCCGTCTTTGTATTGCAAGGTTTTCGCTTAGTTAAGCTGCTCTGCATTCCGTCCATATTCGATTCCGATTGTTTCACACCGTCTGCAGCACTTCTATCTTGCAATGATGGTCTTTCTTCTTTTTGCTGTATCCAATCCCAACCATCAATACACGCCCGGTATGGCGTTTTTTCTCAGCCATCTTCCCTTTAAATGTCAACACATAATTCCTGTCCCTGATCTGCTGTATCGCCGCCTCCGGCGTGTCGTCCACTTTCAGCTCCAGGATGATACCGTCATCACCGGGCCTCTCCGGATAGAAAATAAAGTCTGTATATCCTTCCCCTGCTTTGTTTTCCCGCTCTACATAATAGCTGTCCCGCGCTGCAAGGTAAACCAGATTTACGATTGCGGTAAGCTCGGTCTCGTCGTTATAATCCAGCAATGGAGTCTCCGTATTATGGGCAAATTGTAAAACTTCCTCCATCGTCTTTGTATCGCCCTTCAATGTCGCTCTGAGCATACGATCCGATTCGGATGCCAACCGATTAATATATCCCAGCTCTTCTCTCTCCCGGATGGTCTTCGCGAACTCATCCATCAGTTCCTTGTTTGGAATGTGAACCTTTCCATCTTCATAATTCAGGAAACCGTATACTACCATTGCGGAGAGGATTTCGTTGCGCGTGCTCAACTGCATTGCGGTAGCCGCATACTCCTCTACGTCAGCAGGAACCGCCTCTCCTGAGACCATAAGGGCAACATCCTTTTTCACATCAGCCCGGTCGTTTATGATATATGAGGAGATCTCCGCATAAGAGCCCGTTGAAGTCCAATAACTCCGGATTCGATTTCGTGTCAGTGCCTCCACCACAGATCTGGGATTGTACATCCGCTCTGACGAGGGCGTGTGATATCCGTCATACCAGTATTTCAAATCCTCACGCGCGATAATGGGATTGGGAGTCCTCGCCGTATATCTCTGATAAAGCTCGTCTACCTCGACTTCCGTGAAGCCGAAATATTCGCTGAACAGATCGTCCGTCGCCATCGTATATTCCTGGAAATTGTTGATTGTAGAGCCGCTGGAATACTTCGCGATGGGCAGTACGCCTGTCATATAGGTTAAGGCAATGTAGCCGGTGTCCTTGGTCAATGCCGCCAGCCAGTTGATAAAATTCCTCCTGTCCTCGTTCGCTGTATATTCCTTATGAAAAATGCAGTCCCATTCGTCAAATACAAGGATAAACTGCAAATTCTTCTGCTCATGAATCATTCGTAAATCCTGAGTTACGGTTCCTTTTTTTCGAAAACGTACATCAGGAAACGCTTCTCTTAAATCTTCCTGAAGAAGTTCTTTCGTTGTAGTAATGAATTCCTGATAACTGACACTGTCATTTGCAGCTTCAATAAAATTAATATATATCACATGGTACTGGTTCATATACCTGTGATAATCGAGTCTGACTGGCTTGCTCAGTGAATATTCCGCAATTGCCGACAGACATTCTGAAGAATCTTTTTTATCCTCATAGTAAAGATCGTCTGCTATTTTTAAGGATTTAAAAATACTGCTGCAGTCTGTTCCTTTGCCAAAAAAGGCAGCGACCATTGCCGCCATTACAGACTTGCCGAAACGGCGAGGCCTGGTAATGCAGATGTGGTTGTTCCCTTCCTCTACAAGAGGAATCAATTGACGCAGCATGTTCGATTTGTCAACAAAATATGTTTTTTTTGTTTCACTTTCATAAAGAGAAAGAGCCTTCGTACTATTCAGATAGTATCCCATATTCTGATAATCTCCTGCATTAAGCCTCCAGGGGTCTGACCCCGGAAAAGAAGTGTAAGCTTTATAAATTTTCTATAAACTTTTCTTCATGCCGCGCACGCACAAATTTCCAACGCCTTATGCATTATAACAATTCCGTCTTTGTATTGCAAGGTTTTCGCTCAGGAAAAGCCATTCCGCATTCCTTCCATATTCGATTCCGATTGTTTCACACCGTCCGCAGCACTTCAATCTTGCAATAGTGGTCTTTCTTCTTTTTGCTGTACCCAGACCCTGCCATCAATACTCGTCCGGTATGGCGTTTCTTTTCTGCCATTTTCCTCCTCCTATGATACCAGCTCGACCCACAGGATTTCCGCATCGACGTTTCCTCCGTGCCAGGTATAGATCTCACAGGTCAGATTCTCCATCTTAGCGTTGGATGTCGTGACGGAGATAATCAGGTTGTCGGTCTCCAGCAGACGGTACGCCTGCAGGCTGGTGCTGCCGCATTTTGTTTTCCAGGAAACCAGTTCTTCCGCCTCGGAAGCGGTGTAGCCGTATTCGACCAGCTCTTCGATCTCTGCCTCGATTTCGCTTTCGGTACTGTCTCTGTAAAGATAGATTTCCACCGTGTCGTCCAGTTCCAGTTCCTGCGCGGTCAGTTTCAGGTAAATCCGATACTGTGCCTTTGGAAGGTATGTGACCGCGTTTTCTGCTGCCTCCACACCCGCCATAGCTGCCACACTGTCGGCGGATACTTTTGTGCCGCTGTTGAATATGGTCGCTCCCGCCTCGATGAGTTCATGGAGATACTCACCGTTACTCCTTGCCCAGAGCGTGTACTGCCCGGCATGGGCAAGGATGCTGTAAGTGCCGGTCAACCCAAATGTGCCGGAAGAGAGACCGTATGTCAGCAGCAGTCCATCGCCGGTCAGAGCGGTCGCCCCACTGTAGGTGACTTCCGAGATCGGATAATCCGGAAGCTGCTCCTGCAAATCAGAATAAAGCACATGAGTGTTACTTGCAGCAGTCGACGACTGTACCACATAGACGGGCGCACCTTTTTCTACCTTTTCAATGAGATCAATGATCTCCGAGAGATCCTCCCCTTTCCCAAACTGATACATTTCTGTGGCCAGCTCTATGGACAGCGGGGTGATGACTGCATTGATGGAGTCGGTCATCTCCACGACGCAAGTAATCTGTTTTGTTTTTTTCGAAAGATTCAGAGGAATCACAACTTCGGTAATGCCGTCAATTCGCTCCAGCATCTGTGCGCAGGTGACTTCCACGCTGGCGATCACTTCATCGTTGCTCAGGATACTGACAACCGCTCCGATGTCCTCGCCTTCTCCGGTCACCAGCTCCGGATTGAACGCCAGCCGGACATGGTAGTTATAGTCTCCCCGTTCCAGGGTGATCGGCGCTGTGGCATCATCGCCTGATATAAAGGCATTGATGTTGATCTGGGTACCGTCTGACAAGAGCATGCCGGCATCCTTACATTCGTCATATAACTCGGAATCATTGCGCACCAGAAGGGTATAGTTGTTGTCTCTTCGGATGATGGAGTACTGCTCCATCGCGCTGTAATAAGAGTGCGATGTCGTTAATCCGATCAGATAATCCACTTCAAGGTCAGCCAGCTCTTCTTCCGTGACTGCGGTCACCTCATACCCGGGCAGCAGGCTCTCCAGAATATCCAGAGAAATCTCGTCCGCATCATCGGCCACCTTGTCCACATACGCGACAGTTCCCTTTTCACCAGTCAGATTATCCAGTGATTGAATGATCCTTGTCGTTTTTTTCAGCTTGTTTGAAGTATTCAGCGCCAATGTATACTGGGAGTTTAGCTGCTGGCAGGTCACCTGGCTTACAGTCGCGGCGGTCGGCATGGTGCCGGAAAAGGTAAGACTGACGTTCCGCATCACGTCTCTGCCTGTAAAGGTTAGTGAAATAATCGCATCCCCATTGCTGTCAAAGATACTCTGTGTATAACTGCCTGTAACCAGGCTACTGCTCTCTGCAGCCACGGCGATCTCGCCATTCATCTCCTGATCAGAACGGGTGTGAAGGTAAATCGTTACCTGATAAGTTCCTGGTGCCAGTACCATACTGCCTCCGTAGACAAGGGTCGTCGTCACGGCAGGATCGGAAGCGGCCTCTGAATCCATTTCAGTCTCTGCCACTAAACTATTCCCGGCATCTGACCCGGTATCAGACTCTGAATGATCCTCGGTATCTGACCCGGTGCCAAGACCCAAACCAATATCAGCATCAGACTCCGTTTCAGTTTCAGTTTCGGTATCTGAATCGCTCCAAGTTTCCGACTCACTTCCGGTTTCCGACTCACTTCCGGTTTCCGACTCGCTCCCGGTTTCCGACTCACTTCCGGTTTCCGACTCGCTCTCGGTTTCCTCTTCCTCCTCCTGCGAATGGAACGCCATGATTTCTACCCGCGCAGATACGCTTTCCTGCAGCTCCCCGTACGCTGCACTGTCCTTTCTGGCCCAAAGGGCATAGGTCTCCGTGGTATAAACGATCCGGTATCCTTCCAGTCTTTCTTCATATGTGGCAACCGTGCTTTCCGAGGATCCGGTCAGTATGAGCAGGCTGTCCGATTCCTGTTCCAGCCCGTCAAAAAACAGCTCTCTTGTCTCGGCACTATTTTCCAGAACCTGAATTTCCTCATCTGGAAGCAGGGACTGCAGCACCGCTGCAGCACTGTCCGTGCCGCTCCCTCCAAAATACAGACACTCCGTGTCTGTCTCCGTCTCTGAAATCAGGGATGCCACCGGTGCAACTTTTGTAAGATAGCTATCTGAATAGGTGGCTGCAGTCAATGACACGGCATTCCCATTGACCACAACAAAGAGAATCACGCAGAGTATCGCCCCAAGGCCATGCATGATAGTATTGATGCGCGCCAGAGCAAGGTTTTTGCCAGAGGATTTCCGCTCGCCATTATCTGGTTCCCGTTCTCTGCTGTCGGATTCCAGTTCTCTGTTATCGGATTCCGGCCCGTCGGCTGAGATGTACGCCGAGGCTTCTGGTTCTTTCCTGCCAAAGGAGCCGCACAGTTCTGGTTGTTCTTTCCTGCCAAATGAACCACACAGTTCT
This sequence comes from Lachnospiraceae bacterium, assembly GCA_021203145.1. Lineage (GTDB taxonomy): Bacteria > Bacillota > Clostridia > Lachnospirales > Lachnospiraceae > Choladousia. The sequence continues at coordinate 4,926 of JAJQBS010000099.1, forward strand.
GGTTGTTCTTTCCCGCCAAAGGAACCACACAGCAATGCGGCAAGCAGGACCACTACAAGAAGCACTATGCAGGTTGCAGTATAAACCGCTGCGGTTGCCCCCATGAGAGATCCGTCCGTTCTGAACAATGTGAAAAATCCGCAATATGCGCCGCTTATGTTTTCTGTCCCGGCACCCTGAAGCGCGTTCGCCACCAAAAATGTGCTGACACACAGCAGCAGCAGGTATCCCGTCAGCTCCATCTCCGGCTTTTTCAAATTCTTAAACCGTACGATGCCGAGCAGAATCATCGGAGAAAGGACCATCTCCAGTCCGGACAGAGACAAAAGCCTGGTCGCGTAGCTCCCGGTCCGGTCATAAAGGCTCATCCAGAGCATCTGCACGAGAAAGATCACAATCACTCCAAGCTCCGGAATATTCTCTTTTTGTTTCCCATTCCATGAGACTCTGTTCTTTGCAGCTGAATCCGCCGAAGAAACGTCAGCAACAGGATCTGTGCTGTCCGTCATTGCCGCGCCAACAGTATCCGCATTGTCCGGCCTGGCTGCGCCGGCAGCAGCTTCCGCACTATCCGTCATTGCCGCGCCGGCAGTGTCCGCACGGTCTTCTTTTTCCAGGGTAGCAGTTCTGGCCGCCAGGCGGCGAAAACATTCGAATACTTTTCTGCATAAATACCACAGTGCCGGACATATAAGCAGAAAACTCCCGATCATCATACTGTAAAGCTTGCCGATGAGAGAGGTAAAGAGTGTGGCGAGATAATCCGTATCCTGAAGATCTCCGATCGCGTCCAACAGTACCTCAAGAGACGAGTGGATCGTCGTGATATCCAGGTCTGCGGAAAAACGGTAGAGAAATATGCGCTCAGCGATGTTTCCTGCCGCAAGGCCAAGAAGAACCGCCAGCACAAAGAGCAGGAAGGAGTTTTCTTCCACCCGTTTTTGTTTTACATAATATGCCAGCAGGGCTGTCACGCCCAGAATGACGCCGAGCGCCGTGATCTGCAGAAATCCAATCAGGATCATGCACACCGCGAGTAATACAAGATGAAGCCTCCAGTATAGCCTTTGCCGAAAGCGTCTCGGAGCCTTCCAGATGGCTGCGAGCAGATAGATAGAAAGCCACGTCAGAAACAGCACCGCCATCTCCGGTCCTGTATAGGTCCTCGAGGCATACAGTGCCGGGCAAAATACGGCAAAAAAAACAGAGGCACTAAGAAAACTCTCATTTTCCTTCGGAAAAAGCTTCCTCGCAACACCTGTAGCTGCCAGATAGGCGAAGCAGAGAAAAATGCTGTTCAGCAAAATCGCCGCCTTGTATGCACCGTAGGGACTTTGGATCAGTGCGCAGATCGGCACGAGCAGCAGGCTGTAGCCCAGGGAACACTCAGAACTGCCTGTATAGAGGGTCGCGCCTCCCTGTCCAAGGATGAATCTGGCGCGCTCCCAATATACATTCTCCGTACCAATCTGTGAGAGAATTCCGGTCTGTCCGATTGTCCATACCGCCATCCCCATAATGATAAGTATGGAAATTCCCTGAATCATCCAGGCCGTAATCTGAAACCCCTTTTTTCTGTTTCCCATCCCGCTTTCTCTCCTGCCTGTTCAATCTTTTCCTGACCCGGCCAAGCCGGAACCAAAATTTTGCCATTTTGTACAAAAAATTGTTCTTAAGCTTCTAAATGCCCTTGTCTTCACAATTACGAGGAAACCTGGCTTTCCACTGTGTCCGCGGTCCGTGCTCCGTCGCCGCAGCCTCCGCCACAGAATCTCCCTCAGTCATTGCCGCCTGCTCCATGCGTTCTTTGCGCAGCATCTCATTCTCATAGTCCAGCTTTCTCACGTGATACTGGATGTCCTCGAGAATCTTGCGGTTCGCCGAAATGATATCTCCCTGCAGCCCGACGACGAAGGTCATGACGCCGAGGATGATCATCATGCTGGAAAGAATCAGCGACTGGATATGGCCGCCCCCGCCCCCGCCAAAGAAATGGGTCAGGAAGCGGATGCCGATGCCGACCCCGATCAGTCCCATAATACTGCCCAGGATTGTAAAAACCAGCAGCGGCCTGTACATCAGAAACGCACGGAAAATCGTCAGGATCGATTTCTTAATGTAGCTGAACATGCTGCTGAACAGCCTGGACGGCCGCAGCTCCCGGTTTGTGCGGACGGGGACGGACGTAATTGCCATTTTGTTACGCCCCGCCTGGACGATGGTCTCCAATGTATATGTATACTCATTAATCACATTCATATGCATTGCCGCGTCCCTGCTGAACGCACGAAATCCACTCGGCGCGTCCGGAATGTCTGTTTTTGATGCCACACGGACCACCCAGCTGCCAAAGTGCTGGAGCTTCTTTTTTAATGGTGAAAAATGTTCTGTCTGATCGATCGGGCGTTCGCCGATTACCACATCCGCTTTTCCGTCCAGGATCGGCTGGATCAGCTTGGCAATGTCATCACCAACGTACTGGTCGTCCGCGTCCGTATTGACAATAATGTCCGCCCCATTGCGCAGACATGCGTCCAGACCAGCCATAAATCCTTTTGCCAGGCCCTTATTCTGTGTAAAGCTGACGATATAGTTGACGCCCCAGCGTCTCGCCACCTCAACAGTATCATCCTTGCTTCCATCGTTGATAATCAGGTACTCGATCTCATCGACCCCGTCAATGTGCCTGGGCAAATCATTCAGTGCAATCTCCAGTGTCTGAGCCTCATTATAGCAGGGTATCTGAATAATCAGCTTCATCCCTTTTCCTCCATCCTGTATGTGTCTCTGCAGCCATCCGGCAGGGCCTTCCGCCTGAAATTTCATCTGGCAGAATCTTCCCTCGGAAATCTGTCCATCCCCATCCGGCAGATTCTTTCGTCTAATATCTCTTCATTCCCATCCGGCAGATTCTTCCGCCCGGGCATACCCCGATTCCTTCCTTGTATCAGGATATTTCGGCTGCCGCGTTTATCAGCGGATACAGCATACATTATTTTTAGCGGTTTGTAAACATTTTTAAAATTCTTTTCACAATTTTGTAAAAGAAAGGAAAAAACCGCGGAGGAATCCAATCCCCCACGGTTCCAAATGTTCTTACTTTGCATAGTCGACCGCCCTGCTCTCGCGAATGACGCTGACCTTGATCTGACCAGGATATTCCAGCTCCGCTTCGATCTGCTTGGCGATCTCTCTCGCGAGAAGCGCCATACCCGCGTCGTTGACCTGATCCGGTACTACCATTACTCGAATTTCCCTACCAGCCTGAATAGCAAATGATTTTTCAACACCCTTGAAAGCGTTTGTAATATCTTCTAACTGTTTTAATCTGTTTGTATATGTTTCCAGAGTCTCACGCCGCGCACCCGGCCTGGCCGCCGATATTGTGTCCGCAGCCTGTACAATGCAGGCGATCAGTGATTCTGGTTCTACATCTCCATGATGGGACTCTACCGCATTGACGACGATCGCGGATTCCTTGTACTTTCTGCACAGCTCCGCGCCAATCTGAACATGGGAGCCCTCCATCTCATGGTCAATGGATTTGCCAATGTCATGCAATAAACCCGCCCGTTTGGCCATCCTCACATCGACACCGATCTCGCCGGCCAGCAGCCCGGAGAGCTGCGCCACCTCGATCGAATGTTTCAAAGCGTTCTGGCCGTAGCTGGTTCTGTACTTCATTCTGCCCAGCAGACGGATCAGCTCCGGATGAATGCCGTGTACCCCAACTTCAAGAGCCGCGGACTCTCCTTCCTCGCGGATGACCGTCTCCACTTCCCGTTGCGCCTTCTCCACCATTTCTTCAATCCTGGCCGGGTGGATACGACCGTCGACGATCAGCTTCTCAAGTGCGATCCTCGCAACTTCTCTTCTGATCGGATCAAATGCCGACAAGATGACAGCTTCCGGGGTATCGTCGATGATAAGATCCACACCCGTCAGCGTCTCCAGCATACGGATGTTCCTTCCCTCACGTCCGATGATCCTTCCCTTCATCTCGTCGCCAGGCAATTGAACGACAGAGATCGTCGTCTCCGCCACGTGGTCAGCAGCGCATTTTTGAATTGCAGTGACCACATATTCTTTTGCCTTTTTACCAGCTTCTTCCTTTGCCTGGCTCTCCAGCTCTCTGTAGAGCTTGGCAGTGTCAATTTTCACTTCATCTTCAACAGTTTTTAAAAGATATTCTTTTGCTTGTTCAGAGGTAAGTCCTGAGATTCTTTCGAGTTCCGCAAGCCGCTGATCGTGAAGCGTCTCGATCTCGGCGGCTTTCTTCTTTAACTCTTCTTCCCTGGCTGTAATCCCTGATTCCCGGCGTTCCAAAGCATCCGCTTTCCTGTCCACGCTGTCTTCCTTTGACAGGATGCGCTTCTCGTAACGCTGCAACTCTGATCTGCGCTCTCTGGTCTCTTTTTCCAACTCATTTTTGGTCTTCAAAGATTCTTCCTTCGCCTCCAGAAGTGCCTCGCGTTTCTTTGTCTC
>JAJQBS010000114.1 GCA_021203145.1 Lachnospiraceae bacterium
TTCTGGCAGTCTCTGTCACTATGATTCCTACAGTAAATTTACGCCGTCAAAAACGCAAACTGTTCTTGACACCGCTCGTTACGGATGCTAAAGTACGATCAGATCAAGACTTGCAGGAGGAGGTGAAAGCTATGGAAAGAGATATTATGCAGAATCTGGAAGCCTGGAAGGATTCGCCCAAAAGAAAACCGCTGCTGCTGACAGGCGTTCGTCAGTGTGGGAAAACCTATGTGTGCAAACAATTTGGTGAACGATATTTTGAGGATGTGGCTTATTATTACTTTGAAAACGATTCTGGAAAACTCGGATTTATATCGAAATTTCAAAGGCTCTTTTACAGAAAATTATGTGCTGACAGAGCTAATTACTCAGGGAATTCATCCTTATTTCTGGCGTTCCGGAAATACTGCGGAGCTGGATTTTTTGTTTGAATATGAAGATAGGATCATTCCGGTGGAGGCAAAGGCACAGATTAACACACGAGCAAAAAGCTATCAGTTATTTTGCAAGAGGTACGCACCGCGGATTGGGTTTAAGCTTTCCATGAAAAATATAGGAGACAATATCGTTGGGCAGACCGATACGGTCAGTCTGCCGCTGTATCTGATATGGATGCTGAAAAAATATTGTTCGGGGATTGGTGAAAAGTAAACGGAAGAAAACCTGACATGGCTTGTACGGATATTTGACTTGAACGGAACAGGCCCGTATGGCCTGTTCCGGGATCTGTGCGGGAATCATTCCATAGTGAGCACCTGCATTTTGCTGAAGCCCTCGTCCATATCAAAGCTGATGACAAAGGAGCTTCCCGCGAGATAAAAAGTGTCGCTGATATAAAGCCCGCGCATGCTGTCGCTGTCCGCCTCGCCGGAGAGCTGGTCGGCATAAAAGTCGTAGATCATCTCCTGTGCGAAGCCTTCTTCCTCATCATAAGAGAAAAGGAAGTAGCGGTCCTCGCAGTAGAACCCGATCAGATTTTTCCCCGCGTCAGCAAGGATGGATTTATAGTTGCTTAAGGAGGAACACCAGGTGACGCCGTCGATCACGTATTTCGCGACCTCCGTCACGTTGGACGGGTCGGAGATGTCGAACATCGACAGCTTCAGGCCGGTGGTGGTGCCTGTGTCCTCGTCCGCCTCGTAGCCGAGTCCGAGCAGCAGCCCATCGCCGTAAAAATGCAGGTAGGTCGAAAATCCGCTGATTTTCAGCTCTCCGAGGATCTGCGGATTTTCCGGATCGGACAGATCGACCGAGAAGAGCGGATCCGTCTGGCGGAAGGTGACGAAGTAGCCGGTATCGCCCAGAAATCTGGCGGAGCGGACAGTCTCTCCGGCGGCCAGGTCAGAGAGGACGCTGAGCCGCTTCATGGATTCACTTAAGATATAGAGTGCGTTGTGTTCCGTCCAGTCTGTCACAGTGGCTGTCGGAGAAATGTCGTCTCCATAGTAGGTGGTCACGACGCGGAGGTTGCCGCCATACTCACTCATCGAGAAGGAGTCGTTCAGGTAGCCGGTCACGGAGCCTGCCGCGACGCCGGAGATCGCTCCGTCCTCGTAATGGAATTTCGTGATTTCAGTGACAGCGTTGGAGTTCTCATAATTTTCATTCATGATATAAATATTCTCCTGGCTCACATAGAAATCATTCCCGCCGGAGACAAGAATCTTATTGTCGGTAAATGTGGACGGCGCGGTGATGTCTACGGAGCTGATGACCAGACATTCCGTGCTTGTCAGGGTCTCCGGCAGATAATAGCTTCCGGCGTCGGCCTCTTTCCCGTTCAGCAGGGGCGATATTGTGCTGTCATCGAGCGTGTCCGCTACAGACGGATACCAGGTGGAAAACAGGTAAATGTAATTGCCGACCTTGCGGGAGTCGCTGTAATAGCCCTCCTGCGTTACCGTACCTGCGAGTACCGGATCGTCTCGATCACTGATGTCGTAGGTGTAAAGCGCGGTCAGCGAGGAGAAACTGGTGTAATAGGTGCCGTCTTCATTTTCCACCAGTGAGGTGACATATTCCCTGGTAATAATGCTCAGCACATCGCCGTCCAGATACATTTCTTTTACCGTTAACTCGTTGTCACTTTCCAGAGAAGTGCGGCTTACGAGGGCGGCTTTTCCGGTTTCTTCGTTTCCATTGTTTCCCTCGTTTTCGCCATTTACGCTGACAATCAGAAATTCCCCATCTGTGCGCAGAATATAAATGTACGAGCCGTCCGTTTTCACCACATCGCCTTCATCCACGCCGTATTCCTGGACATTTGTGGTGGAGTAGTCGGCGCTGTCGCCGGCTTCTGCGGCATCATCCGCTCCGGCCTCTTCTGCCAGAGCCGCCTCTGACTGGACGCTGTCCGTAGTGGCTGCAGAGGTGTCCGAGGAAAAATACGTTTCAGATGAAGCACTGGAGGAGCTGGAAGAGGCGTTCCCCGATACGGCTCCAGTGTCATAATCGCCGGATGTGCCGTCAGCAACCTCTTCCTCCGCGCCCTCGATCACCATGTCCCCGTCTATCATCATGATGCCCCCCAGAGACCGCGCCACACTGCTGCGGGTGGAAATTTCATAGAGCGCATCGTAGATTTCCTCGTAGCTGGAGGCGTAGGTGAAGGGGTCGTCTGCTGTGAGTTCTGACTCGTCGATACCTGCATCTTCACTGACGATTGCGTCCTCGTCGGCGTCGATGCTTTCAAGGATTTCATTGCTGGCCGTATCTACGCCGGCATCAGAGGCTTCGGCACTATCACTGACAACCGCATCTTCATTAGCACTGTTGGTGTCGACGGCCTCGGCATTCTCGTCTGTGACAGCTATCTCCGGACTGCCGTCATAAGCTTCCGTACTATCCTCGCCATTTCCGCCTTCCTCATCCAACAGCACCGTGACAATCCCATCTGTTTCTGTCTGGGCAGCGTTCCCACTCTGAGAGGAGCTGTTTCTTGAGATACGTCCGGCCAGTCCGATCACAGCAATCGCGAGTGCGAAGACCGCCGCCAGGCTGCCGAAGCGCAAGGCAAGATGCGAAATTCTGCTGCGGTCTGCTTTATGCGGAGCACATACACGGTCTGCTTTCACACCTGAATCAGCACTGTTTTTTACTCCTGCTTTCGTTTCCGCCCTGACACCGGTTTCCACATCCGATTTGGAGTCAATTTCTGCACAGTCTTCCGGTTTATTCCTTTCCGCATGCAGCTGTGATCCCTTTAGCATCTGCTCCACCGCCTCCGGGGAGAGCGAGTCCGGCGGCGAGACCTGCTGCGCGTCTTCTTTTATTTTTTGCAGGAGACTTTCTTCATTACTCCCGGTAGTCTGACCGCTATTTCTGTCAATATTTCTTCCATCGCGTCCGCCATTGTTCGTGGTCGGATTTTCATCTTGATTCGCCGCATTGTTCGCGGCCTGATTTCTATCTTGATTCGCCGCATTGCCCGCAGCTGGATTTTTATCCTGCTTCGTTTCATTGTTCGTAGTCTGGTTTTTATTTTGATTCATCGCCTTGACCTCCCAGCATCTGCTGCATTTTTTTCAGTGCCCGGCTCTGCCGCGAGCGGACTGTGTTTGGATTCATTCCCAGCGTGTCTGAAATCTCCTGACTCGAATAGCCTGCAAAAAGATTCAGAGACAGGATCAGCCGGTCCTGGGACGGCAGGGACTCAAATGCCGACCGGGTATCCATCTGCTCCTCCAGATCCTTTTGGGGAGCCGGGAGCGATTCGTCCAGCTCCTCCTGAAAATCACGGTAGCTACAGATTCTGCGGGCGCATTTTTTGGATAAAATCCGAAATATCCATGCCGAAAACGCCCCTGCCTCCCGCAGCGAGCCGATCTGTGCGAATGCGTCTGTCACGGCTTCGCTGACCGCGTCCTCCGCATCCTGCTCGTGCCGGAGCGTGTAGAGCGCGAAGCGGTATAAATCCCTGTAAATCTGTTCGTACAGCAGGGCAAAGGCGTGTACATCGCCGGACTGCGCCTGTCTGATAAGTTCTGTATTTTGCATCATACGTTTTCCTCCTCCTGCCGCTTTGGCAGGGAGCTGACCAGTCATCCGGACATCTCCTCCCGGGCGGGATATGCGGACGCTGTAAAACCGGTTCTGTATATATAGTGAAGAAAAGCGGCTGCTTTGTTGCAGGCGTATAAAAAAATGAAAAAATTCTTTTCCAAATGCAGGGTGAAACGATTTATGAGGCTTACTATAACTTATGAAAGGTTAAAACACAAGCATATTTCGAGGCTGCCTGATATGCGGAAGCGTGCATTGGTTACAGGTCACACCTGTTAGAGGAGGAAATACCGTAAAAGTACATATGAAGTAAACTGTAATGTGCATTGCACAAACAATGTATTGACGAGGCGAAATTTAAATGCTATACTATGAGACAAAGAAGAGGAGGGATTGAAATGGCAACAACAAATGTGACTATGCGGATGGATGTATCTTTAAAAAACCAGCTTCAGGAATTGGTTTCTGACTTGGGACTTGATATGACAACTTTCTTTACAATGGCTGCAAAACAGGCTGTAAGGGAACAGGCAATTCCGTTTAAAGCGGCGTTGAATACTCCGAATCAGGATACCATTGAGGCGATGGCGGAAGTAGAATATATGCGCCAGCACCCCAATGCAGGGAAAACATATAATAGTTTTTCAGAACTGCTTAGTGACCTGGATGGCGAGGATGATGATTGATGAAGTATCAAATAAAGAGAACAGGAAAATTAAAAAAGGATTTGAAGACAGCTATTGCCCGTGGGTACAATATGGCTCTGATGGACACTGTCGTTACAGCTTTGTCAGAGGGGCGGGAATTAGATGAAAAATATCATGATTATCTGTTAAGCGGAGATTGGACAGGATATAGAGAGTGCCATATTTTGCCGGACTGGCTGCTGATATACAAATATAATAACGATGATCTGATTTTATATCTTACCAGAACTGGAAGCCACAGCGATTTGTTTAAGTGACATTTTTACAAAATAATTAAGAAAGCAGGGCGTGGTTCGCTCTTGCGTACCCGATACAAAATAGGTATAATCGGAGTAAATGGGAAACGGCAGCCGTTATCAGCTATCTTAGAATACAGAGCAGCAGCGGCGGACTGCTATGCTGCATAGGCCGGAACGGGTATGCCAATATAATAAACCGGAACGGGTACGCCAATATAATAAACCGGAGTGGGTACGCCAATATAATAAACCGGAGTGGATATGCCAATAAAATAAGCCGAGAATGGTATGCTGCTATAATAAATATGCCGGAACAGAAATGCAAAAAAATATCGAAGACAGACAAGAAAGGGACAAACATTATGGACCATCAGTTTACCACAGTGAAGGAATTGTACCGCGACCGGGACAGCTATATCGGACGGGAGATCACGGTCGGCGGATGGGTGCGCAGCATCCGCGATTCAAAGACCTTTGGATTTATCGTGCTGCACGACGGCACGTTTTTTGAGACGCTACAGATTGTATATTCTGACCAGCTGGCGAATTTCGCGGAGATTTCGAGGCTGAATGTCGGCTCGGCCGTGATCGTGAAGGGGACGCTGGTGGCGACTCCGAACGCGAAGCAGCCGTTTGAGATCCAGGCTTCTTCCGTGGAGGTGGAGGGCGCGTCGACGCCGGATTATCCGATGCAGAAAAAGCGTCATTCGATGGAGTATCTGAGGACAGTTCCGCATCTGCGCCCGAGGACGAATACCTTTCAGGCCGTATTCCGTGTGCGCTCACTGGCTGCGTACGCGATTCACAGCTTTTTCCAGGAGCGTGGGTTTGTCTATGTGCATACGCCTCTGATCACGGCGAGCGACTGCGAGGGCGCCGGAGAGATGTTTCAGGTGACGACGCTCGACATGGAGAATCCGCCGCGCGACGACAAGGGAGCGGTTGATTTCTCAAAGGATTTCTTTGGCAAGCCGACCAATCTGACCGTGAGCGGGCAGCTGGACGTGGAGGCCTTTGCGCAGGCATTTCGGAATGTCTACACCTTCGGGCCGACCTTCCGCGCGGAGAATTCCAACACTGCCCGCCACGCGGCGGAGTTCTGGATGATCGAGCCGGAGATTTCCTTCGCGGACCTGGAGGATGACATGATTCTCGCGGAGAGTATGATCAAATACATCATCCGCTACGTGTTGGAAAACGCGCCGGAGGAGATGAGGTTTTTCAATTCCTTCGTGGACAAGGGGCTGCTCGAGAGGCTGAACCATGTGCTTAATTCTGATTTCGGGCGGATTACCTACACTGAGGCGGTGGACATTCTGAGCAAGCATAATGACAAATTTGAGTATAAGGTTTCCTGGGGAGCGGATCTGCAGACCGAGCACGAGCGCTACCTGACCGAGCAGATTTATAAGCGCCCGCTGTTTGTCACCGATTATCCGAAGGAGATCAAGGCATTTTATATGAAGCTGAATGAGGACGGGAAGACGGTGCGCGCGATGGACTGCCTGGTGCCTGGCATCGGAGAGATCATCGGCGGCAGCCAGAGGGAGGACGATCTGGACGTCCTCATACGACGGATTGCGGAGCTTGGGATGAAGCCGGAGGATTACGCGTATTACGTGGACCTGCGCAAATATGGGTCCACCCGCCACGCCGGGTTCGGCCTGGGCTTTGAGCGCTGCGTGATGTACCTGACCGGCATGTCCAATATCAGGGACGTGCTCCCGTATCCGCGGACGGTAGGGAATCTGCAGTGAATGATTGTTTTTTCGAAAGACTGCCGCAGGGCTGATGTATTCACGGACGGGTGAATACTCTGAATTCGCATTTTGCATGAGGAGCTGCGAGAAAATGCCAATTTTAGCATACCTGCATACTGCATAATTGAGCTGCCTGGATGTGGCTCCGGAGGATTTAGCATTACATGAGCAAAATACTGGTTTTGGATAACGAAAAGGAAATTGCGGAGGTGATCGGCCTCTACCTGCGCAACGAGGGCTACGAGGTAGATCTGGCCTATTCCGGGCGCGAGGCGCTGGACATGATCAGGAAGTCGCCGCCCGATCTGGCGCTGCTCGACGTGATGCTCCCGGATATTGACGGGTTCCGGGTGCTGCGGAAGATCCGGGAGAATTATAAATTCCCGGCGATCATGCTGACGGCAAAGACGGAATATTCGGACAAGATCAACGGTCTTACGCTGGGGGCGGACGACTACATACCAAAGCCATTCAATCCGCTGGAGATGGTGGCGCGGGTCAAGGCACAGCTCCGCCGTTATACAAAATACAACGAGAGCGGTTCGGGCGTGCCGGAGAATATCATTGATTTCGGCGGACTTTTGATGAACCGTGACACGCATGAGTGTGTTTTCAATGAGAGAGAGCTGGTGCTTACGCCGATTGAATTTGATATCCTCTGGCTCCTGTGTGAGAACCGGGGGAAGGTGATCAGCTCTGAGCAGCTGTTCGAGCAGATCTGGAAGGAAAAATACTTTAAAAACAGCAATAATACGGTGATGGTGCACATCCGCCACCTGCGCGAGAAGATGGGGGACGGGCACCGGAAAAGCGATTTTATTAAAACAGTATGGGGAGTTGGATACAAGATTGGCAAATAAAAGGATTGCGGTAGTCCATAAGCCCCTGTTGTTTTGAAAGGCTGGCGGGTTCTGGCATTTTTCACAGGAAGCAGGGTACCGGGAGGATAAATTGAAAAAAAGATATGGAAAAATCAGACGGGACGGGATCATCCGATCGGTAGTGATCAGTGTCCTCGTGGTAGCTGTCGGATATGGGCTGCTGACATTTCTCACACGGGGGATCGGTGCGGAGACCTTTCAGGTACTTTTTCTGAAAGCCCTTCAGAAGCTCGGCATGTCGTCGGAGAGGGCGCAGGCACTCTATACCAGGCTGCTTGTTAATGGGAAAATGCTTTTCGTGCTGGGAGGCTTTTTCCTTCTGTTTCTGGTGTTTTTCCTGCTGGCACTTGGACGGATGACGCGCTATCTGGAGGGTATCAGCGAGGCGTTGGATGTGGTGCTTCAGGAGTCGCCGGAGCCCATCTGGCTTCCGCCCGAGCTCGAGCCAATGTCCGACCAGATGAATGAGCTGCGCCGACGGCTTTCCTGGCGCGCGCAGCAGGCTGTGGAGAGCGAGCAGCGCAAGAATGAGATGGTTGTCTGCCTGGCGCATGACCTGAAGACGCCGCTGACCTCCGTGACTGCGTATCTGACCATGCTCGACGAGCATCCGGAGATGACACAGGAGGACCGCGTCAAATATACGCATATCACATTGGAAAAAGCGATTCGTCTGGAAGAGCTGATGAACGAGTTTTTTGAGATCACCCGTTTTAACGCCCAGGATATTGTACTTGAAAAACGGGAAATCAACCTCTCTATCATGCTGGAGCAGCTGGAGGATGAGAACTACGGGCTGCTGAACGAAAAGGGAATGACATGTGCAGTCGACGTCCAGGAGGGGCTGATCATACAGGGAGATCCGGAGCAGCTCGCCCGCGTTTTTGACAATCTGCTGAAAAACGCGGCCGCGTACGGCAATGAGGGTTCGCAGATTCTGATCCAGGCGCGCGGCGGAAACGGCGGCATTACCATCGTCTTCACAAACGAGGGGCCGCAGATCCCGCAGAAAAAGCTGGAGATGATCTTTGAAAAGTTCTACCGTGTAGACGACGGCAGATCAAGCAAAACAGGGGGAGCCGGGCTTGGACTGGCGATCGCCAGAAGGATTGTGGAGCTGCACGGCGGCGCAATTTCGGCGGTCAGCGACAGCAAAAACACGAGATTTATCGTGAACATACCGGTAGACGCGCAGAGCGCGAAGGGGGAAGACAATGAAAAGGAATGGCGGAAGCGAAAATCAGGGAAGCGGTAATTATCCCGGCGGAAACTATAATAACAGCTATGACGACTATTCCGGCGGTAGTTATGATGACGGCGGCTATGGGGGAGGCTCTGGCGGAGGCTATGATGACGGCTACGGCGGGTATTCCGGCGGCAGTAATGGCGGGAGCGGCGATTATGGATATTATGATGGCGGCTATTCGGGTACTCAGGGCGGCGGAGTTGGCGGCTACGATAGCGGGAGCGGCTACGGCAATGGAAATGGCGGCTACGACAGTGGGAACGGCTATGGCAATGGCGGTTACGGTGGCGGGAACGGCTATGGCAATGGAAATAGCGGCTACGGTGACGGGAACGGCTACGATGGCGGCTATGGAAATGGCTACGGCAGCGGGAACGACGGCTATGGAAACGGCTACGGCGCCGGGAGAAGAGGAAACAATGGCGGAAACGGCTACGAGGCCGGTAAAGGCGAAAAAGGAACCATCAACAGCAGCGAGACACGCGAAAAAGGGAGCAT
>JAJQBS010000009.1:0-9189 GCA_021203145.1 Lachnospiraceae bacterium
GCGTAGGTTTCCTTTGTCCGCCCATAGTTGATGATGTGCTTTTTCAAAGCGGCGATCTCCGCGAGACGTTCTTCCGATGATTTGATGGAAGCGGACAACTCGTTGAATCGGGCAGCAGCGGCATCCGTTTTTTCTGCCAGTTCTTCATAAGTGTCGATGCCATGTTCTTTGATAAAGCAGACAGCCTCTGCCATCTGTTTCAGATTAAAGTTATTCGCCCAGCGAACGTAGCCGCCGCCTTTTCCCTCTGCACGTTTTGCCTCGATATCAATGAGCAGCTGCAGTTTCGGCGGCGCTGTGGAGAATGATTTCTCTTTACGGCGACTCTTTGGCCGATGCTCGGCTTCCCCGACAATGGCAGCACGGAGTTCTTCTTCTGAATATCCCTCTCCCAGAGAGCGCAGGCGGATATATCGCTGTTGGCCATGCCCTTTCAGGGCGATATTTTTTCCGCGCTTGATTTCATATCCGTCTGCCTGCAGCAGGCACAGAAAGGCTTCAAAATCTGACGGTTTCTTCAGGAGAGCGTCATCAATAGCTTCGCAGATGTCATCCCGGAATGTGCGCTTCTGTGGATAGTCTGACTTTTTTTCGCGCTGACTGTAAGGCTTCGCATCAATGATGGAAAGACCATGCTGCACACACAGCCGGTCACTGATTTTCTGTACTGCCAGATAAGAGAGAAAGAAATTCACAAATTTCCGGCTTCCGTCCAGTGTGGTGGAATTGAAAACGATATGATTGTGGATGTGCGCGCGGTCTGTATGTGTGGCAACAATAAAGGCATGTTTCCCTTTGGTGAAGCTCATCGCCAACTCATAACCAATCTTATTTGCTTCCTCCGCTGTGACCTCTCCGGGTTTGAACGACTGCCGGATCTGGTAGGCGATCACATCGTGTTTCTGATGGCGTCCGGTGCTGTGCTCGTACTGGCGCTTCGAGAGCATGAATTCTTCATCCACCGTCATAGGATCGCATTCATAGGAAGTGACCAGTTCCCCTTTTTCTGTTTTCTCCGGATTTTTCGCATAATCCGTCCGGTCATTCAACGTCTGAGCAATGGTTTTTCCTTTAGTGACGTGCAGAGGAATTATTCTTGTGGCCGCGATAAGCCTCACCTCCTTACTCCGGTAAAATTGAGCAGGGCGGTCAGCTCCTGCACATAAAAAAGAAGCTGTCCCGTAATAAACGAAAGACAGCCTCCAGGTTCCTTATTCAGTTATCCGCATCAGGATTTGATAAAATCCCAGAGCATTTCATTCAATGTAGCCACCTTCCCGATCAGCCAGCCCGCCGCGGCCGGGAGCGCAAAAACCACAAATGCAATCCCAAGCATCCTGACAGCTTCTGAACCGGTGTGAACACCCATCAGATAGCCAAGAACGGCGATCAGGAAGAACAGGCCGGACAGAATATAGAAGACTGCCCCGGCAAAGCTGGTCAGAAAGACCCCGGCCCACTGCGCAACAGTGACTGCCAGCGCCACCGGCAATGCAATCAGTTTAAAAGGTAGTTTTAACAGCATCATGATTCTCCTGTGTCCGGAAATGATTTCATAACCGCCATCCGGATCAGGCCGCGCCAGAAGAGGGGAAATTACACCAAACTGTGCGATGCTTTCCATCGTCCGCGTCATGGACTCGTCATCCACCACCCTGAACGGGTGCCCTTCAAAGGGATGCAGTTCCGAGATTGGTATCTGCTGAACCTGTTCCTTTGCGGCTTCCTTCCGGCTTTCTTCGGTTGAGAAGATGTCATCGTAGCTGCTCAAGCTGATGTTTGCGCCTTTTTTCGGCATTCTGCAGCACCTCCTTTGTCAGTCCCCGGTAGGCATCAGCGACCTTTCCGTTGGGATCGTGTTTAAAAATACTTTTTCCTTCCGCACTGATTTCTGCGGTGCGCACCGAACGGGGGATTTCCGTCTGAAAGACGTTCAGCTTGCTCCCGTAGGTCTCCCGGATCAGAGCGGAGATTTCCCTGCTGAAATTTGTCCGGCTGTCCACCATTGTCAGCAGGATACCATCAATTTTCAGCTTCGGATTGATCTGGCGGCGCACCTTGCTGATAGTCTGTAAAAGCTGTTCCAGACCTTTGGCCGGGAGATACTGAGCCTGGACGGGTATCAGCAAATTGTCCGCAGCAGCGAGAGCGTTGATCGTCAGCATTCCCAGACTGGGCATACAATCCAGTAGGATATGGTCATATTGATAACGGACCGTATCCAGATACTGACGGAGAATTGTTTCCCGGCTCATCGCATTCACTAGGGATACCTCCATTCCTTGCGCGCCTCTGTGCATAAAAAGAGCGTGCAGCCAATCCCACGCAGGCCGGGGATGATACACGCTCAGGTTTTTATGTATGGAAATCATTTCTGCCAGACTAAGACAGATTATGACAAATCAGGACAGGTAACTTAGATTCAGATGAAAGATATCAGATTAGGACAAAATCAGACAAACCCGACAGATCAGGAGCCTGCCGGATGCAGTCGGAGAGCAGTGGAAGGGAGCGGAGGATAAGCAGGAGATCCGCTCTGAAAATCCGGGGCAGAAATCCTCCCGGAAAGGCCCTCCCGGAGGCGCTGAATTTGACCACTAAATTAACAGTTTTCCCTCGATTTTTTCAATTTGACCACTTCATTAACAGTATTTTTTATGACAAACGATATCAGATCAGGACAAATCAGGACAGCGCCGACAAACGATTTTTGAGCAAAGAAAAAGCCCGGAAAGCCTTGAAAATAAAGGATTCCCGGGCATTTAAGCCATTTCTTTTTCGGTCGATTATCGCTTGCTGTACTCGGAAACAAGTTTCCTCGTTCGAATGATAAAAATGCTCGCAAGCGGCATTTTTATCTCTTCGAAAACTGCGGAGCGCGACGAGCCGCTTTGAGGCCGTACTTCTTTCTTTCTTTCATTCTCGGGTCACGAGTGAGGTAACCTGCGGACTTCAGTGTCGGACGATAGTCATTGTCTGCCTGAAGCAGCGCTCTGGAAATGCCGTGACGGATCGCGCCAGCCTGACCGGTGGTGCCGCCGCCGTAAACATTTACCTGCACATCAAATTTGCCAAGGGTCTCGGTCGCCACGAGCGGCTGGCGAACGATCACCTTCAGGGTCTCAAGCCCAAAATAATCGTCGATATCTCTTTTATTGATCGTGATCTTACCGCTACCCGGCATCAGATAGACTCTGGCAACTGATTTTTTCCTTCTGCCTGTTCCGTAAAATTTTTCCTTAGCCAATGTTCTTTACCTCCCTCTTAGAATGTCAGCTCTTCCGGCTTCTGTGCCTGATGCTTGTGATCCGGACCTGCGTAAACGTAAAGCTTTTTGTACATCTGTCTGCCAAGTGGTCCCTTCGGAAGCATGCCCTTCACGGCAAGCTCAATCACGCGCTCCGGCTTCTTCGCCAACATCTCGCGCAGCGTGGTCTCCTTCATGCCTCCTACATAATCAGAATGATGATAATAAATCTTCTGATCCAGCTTCCTGCCGGTCACCTGAACCTTCTTCGCGTTTACGACTATGACATAATCACCCATATCCAGGTTGGGGGTAAAGATCGGCTTTTTCTTTCCTCTGAGTATACTTGCCACTTCTGATGCCAGACGGCCCAGGGTCTTATCCGTGGCATCCACTACATACCATTTTCTTTCTATCGTGGCTGGATTAACCATCTCTGTCTTCATTAGGGTTCCTCCTTAAATCATCAGCTATCCGTCCTTTTAAGAAATGATAGCACAGCCACCGTCGTCTTCCGATGTCGCGGTGGTTCTCCAGTAAGTTTCCGGGCAAACAGAGGCTTATTTCCGTCCTCCCGTCTGTCACACGCCTGCCTTTGGTCTGCAGCGCACGACTTTATGAAGAAAATGTCCTACCGGGGCTATGGCTCGAACATTTATCTATCTATTAAACACAATGTGCCTGACCGACACACTAAATTATTGGCACACTAAGTCATTATAGTAAGAATCTGATTTTGTGTCAATCATTTTTTTCTTGATTTTTTCACGATTTTTTCGCCGATTTTTTCGCATTTTCGCATTTTTTCGCAGCCGGTTTATTCGCATTTTCTGCCTTGCTGGCAGATATCTCCATACATCCCTGGTCTTCGGTCTCGAAAGAGACCCCAGCTCATTCGGCTGTCTTCTATCTCGTCCAGGTCAAAGGAAACCATGAGGATCTCCTCCTGGTCGCGGGAGGCTGCGGCGACCAGTTCCCCGGTCTCGTCCGTGATAAAGGAGGATCCGTAAAACTGAAGGGAGGAGCTCTGGCCACCGTTGGCTTTTGCCGGCTCTACTCTCTCAAGCCCGATGCGATTCGCCGCCGCTACGGGGATCACGTTGCTGCCGGCGTGTCCCTGCATGCAGCGCCTCCAGTGCTGCATGCTGTCGCACTCCAGAATCGGCTCACTGCCAATCGCGGTGGGGAACAGGAGCATCTCGGCTCCCTCAAGTGCCATGCAGCGGGCGGTCTCCGGGAACCACTGATCCCAGCAAATACCGACGCCCACCCGGCCGAACCGCGTATTCCACACGCGGAAGCCGGTATTCCCCGGCGTAAAATAAAATTTTTCCTGATAATAATGGTCGTCCGGAATATGCGTCTTGCGGTAAACTCCCAACAGCGTGCCGTCTGCGTCGATTACTGCGGCACTGTTGTACAGGCTGTGTCCATCCTTCTCATAAAAGCTTATCGGCAGCACGATTTCGAGCTCCCTGGCAGTCTTCTGAAAATGCAGAACTGCGTCATTTTCCGTCACTGGCTTTGCGAAATGGTAGTACTCATAGCGCCGCTCCTGACAAAAATATTGCCGTTCAAACAGCTCCGGCAGCAGGATCACGTTCGCACCCTGCCCTGCCGCCTGCCGCACCATACGGTCCGCTTTTTCTATATTTTCTGAGACTTCGGTACCGCAGCGCATCTGCACCGTGGCAATGGTAGCTTTTCTCATGTCCGTTCCTCCAGGTTATTCCTCAAAGAATGTTCCGCCTGTCATTCTTACGGTATCTGCTGCGTGATACAGTGGATATTCCCCCCGCCGACAATAATGGGGTGGGCGTAAATGGGAATGATCTCCCTCTCCGGGAAAAGCTGCCCCAGAATTCTGACTGCCTGCGCGTCACTTTCATCCCCGAACTGCGGCACGATAACCGCGCCATTTGAAATATAAAAGTTCACATAGCTCGCGGCAAGGCGTTCTCCCGCTTCCCGGGTGTCTTCCCCTTCTTCAAATACAAATCCCGCCAGCTCCTCTTCCGTGATGCAGACCGGCTTTGCCGGGATCGGCAGCTTATGTACGATCAATTTTCGCCCTCTGGCATCCCTCTCCTGCTCCAGTGTCCGTAATGACGCGTTACTCAGATCCCACTGCGGGTCGCTTTCATCGTCTGTCCAGGCAAGCACCACTTCACCCGGACGGACAAAAGCACAGATATTGTCGACATGCTCGTTCGTCTCGTCCTGCCAGATGCCCCGCGGCAGCCAGATGACTTTTTCTGCACCAAGATACTGTTTTAGCGTGTCTTCTATCTGCTTTTTCGTCATGTGCGGGTTGCGTCCGGCACTTAGCAGACAGGCCTCCGTCACAAGGACGGTGCCTTCTCCATCTGAATGGATGGCGCCGCCCTCCATCACGAAGTGCTGTGCGTCGTAACAATCCAGCCCGAGTGCCCCGCAGATCGCTGCGGCAGCCTGATTGTCCTTTTCCCAGTGTGCGTAAAGGCCGTCTGCCAGCCCGCCCCAGGCATTGAACTGCCAGTCGATACCGCGTACTTCTCTCGATCCAACAGACAGACAGGGCGGGCTGATCTTTCTTGGCACACAGGCATCCCTGACTACGCAGGTCGGACCAACATCACGCGCCCAGGCGTCGTCTGTCTCTATCGGAAGCAGATAGATATCCGGAGCACACCGGATCCCCGTTCCAGCCTGACCGGTCGCGGCATGCCCAGACGCCTCCGTCTGATTCGGCGCGGCATTCTCAGACGCTCTCAGCACCTCTGCCACCTGTTCCGGCGCAACATTCCCAAAGGCCTTTAGCACCTCTGCCACCTGTTCCGGCGCAGCCAGCATCCATACCGTCTCACTCTTCGCAATTGCCCGGGCAATTTTTATAAATGTCCTCTGCGCCTCTTTCGCGCCATGCGGCCACGAGCCGGGACGCACCGGCCAGATCATCACGCAGCCGCGGTGCCGCTCAAACTCACCCGGCATGTGAAAGCCGTCCTTTTTTGCTGTCTGCAAAGTTTTTTTTTCGCTGTTCCTGTAGTCTTCTCTCATACCATATACTAAATTTCTTTTAATCCCTTTTCATTATAGTCCCTATCAGGGCAGCCGGCAACCGTGGAAGCATCTGCTTTTCAGGGCAATCTCCCCTTAAATTTCATGACAATCTCCCCCTAAAATCCGCATACCCGAATTTTTTTACGAGACGGCACTCTCCCTCCGGTGGCTTCTCTGCCGCGCATCCTGTATCAGCAAGAGCAGGACTGTTTGAAATCAGCTTTTTTTGTATACCGTGCGCTGTACCTGTCTGCGACATATTTTGCGCCGCACCGCCTTCCATCACCCAGATCGACGGCAGTGCGATTCCGTTGAAGGTGTTATTTTTTACCATAGAATAAATCGCCATGTCTTCAAAATACAGCCGGTCGCCCGGGTGAATTTCCCTGTCAAAGGAATAGTCGCCGATAATATCGCCCGCCAGGCAGGTACAGGAGGAGAGCCGATAGGTATACGGCTTCTTATGCGGCTCTCCGCTGCCGTAAAGAGGCGGGCGGTAAGGCATCTCCAGCACATCTGGCATGTGGCAGGCCGCCGACACGTCCAGGATCAGCGTCGTGGCGCCGCCATTTTCTACAATATCCATAACCTCTGTTACCAGATAGCCAGCGTTCAGGGCGATCGCCTCTCCCGGCTCCAGATAAATCTGCAGGTCATAGGTTTCCTGCATATGGCGGATGCATTTCTCCAGACGTTCCAGATCATAATCCGCCCTTGTGATGTGGTGGCCGCCGCCCATATTCAGCCATTTCACTTGTTTCAGATAAGGGGCAAAACGTCGCTCCACCGCCTCCAGAGTCACCTCCAGGTCGTCCGCGTTCTGTTCGCAGAGCGTGTGAAAATGAAGACCGTCCACGCATTCCAAAATGTCCGGGTTCCGTTCCCCGTCACCGTTTGGCCACATGGAACGAAGACGCCCTGACGTCTCCATTTCCCGGTCAAAGACTTCCTGCGTGACTCCCAGTCTGGAGCCCGGCGCACAGGGGTCGTAAATCGTATGCCCTCCCTGTGTGGAGCACTCCGGATTGATACGCAGACCGATACTCGCCTTCCCTATGCACCGCGGCCCAAACCTCCGAAGCTGTGAAAAGGAATTGAAAATCACATGGTCGCAGATTCCTGCGATTTCATCCATCTCGCTTTCCCGGTAGGCCGGAGAAAAGATATGGTTTTCCTTTCCCATCTCCTCCCGGCCGAGTCTGGCCTCGTACAGTCCGCTCGCTGTCGTGCCGGACAGATATTTCCCGATCAGCGGGTATTCGCAGAACATCGAAAACGCTTTCTGGGCAAGCAGAATTTTGCACCCGGTGTCATCCTGCACACGTTCCAGTATCTCCAGATTTTTAATCAGCTTCCCCTCGTCCACTACGTAGGCAGGTGTTGGAATTTTATCTATCTGCATAATCGTCCCCAGTTCATATGAAACACCATTTCTCTGTGTCCGAAGCCGTCCGCTTCCGCCATTCCATTTTCGGTGCCGTTCTTCTCTCTGTCTTTCTCGTGTCTTCTTCTGCACAGGCTAATCTGCCAGTAACGGATTCTCTTCCACTACGAAGACTGATCCACCAGTAACGGATTCTCTTCCACTACGAAGACTAATCCACCAATACCGGATTCTCTTCCACTACCCATGGCAGACCCCAGCGGTTCAGCGCTTCCATGTACGGATCCGGATCAAACTCATCTGTTGTGAACACGCCCGGCCGCCGCCACTGTCCGGTCACCACCATCATCGCCCCGATCATCGCCGGGACGCCGGTCGTGTAGGAGATCGCCTGCGAACCAACTTCGCGATAGCACTCCTGATGATCGCAGACATTATAAATGTATAGGGATTTCTCTTTTCCATCCCTGACGCCGGTAAAAATGCAGCCGATGTTTGTCTTGCCGACCGTCCGCGGGCCGAGCGAGGCCGGATCCGGCAGCAGTTCCTTTAAAAACTGGATCGGCACAATCTCCTGCCCATTGTAATGAACCGGGGTCGTCGAAAGCATGCCGACATTCTCCAGACACTTCATATGCGTCAGATAACTCTGTCCGAAAGTCATAAAGAAGCGGATTCTTTTTACCCCCGGGATATTTTTTGCAAGAGCCTCAATTTCCTCGTGGTGCAGCAGATACATGTCCTTTTTGCCGACTCCCGCGAACTCATATTCACGCTTGATCGTCATCGGCGGAATCTCCACCCACTTGCCGTCTTCCCAGTAGGAACCCGGTGCCGAAACCTCGCGCAGATTGATCTCCGGGTTAAAATTTGTTGCAAATGGGTAGCCATGGTCGCCCCCATTACAGTCCAGAATGTCAATCGTGTGGATCTCGTCAAAATAATGCTTCTGCGCGTAGGCCACATACACACTGGTCACGCCCGGATCAAAGCCTGTACCCAGGAGCGCGGTTAGCCCCGCCTTCTCATACCGTTCCTGATACGCCCACTGCCAGGAATAATCAAAATATGTGGAGAAGCCCAGACGCTTGCACCGCTCCTCGTAGATTGCCCGCCACGCCGGATCCGAGGTATCCTCCGTCTCATAATTTGCCGTATCAATGTAGTGCACCCCCGCCGCCAGGCAGGCGTCCATGATCGTCAGATCCTGGTACGGCAGCGCCACATTCAGAACCGCGTCCGGCTGATACGAACGGATCAGATCCGTCAGAGCCTCTACATCATCCGCATCGATCTGCGCGGTCGTGACCTTCGTCGGCGTCTTTGAAGCTGTGTCCATATTTTCTGCGCAGGAATCTGCAGAAATCGCCGGCGTCTCCCGCCGTGCGTCAGCCGCCTGGCTGCCCTGAACCGTGTTCCCTGACAATGCATCAGCCGCCTGACCGCCCTGAGCCGTGTTCTCTGACAATGCATCAGCCGCCTGACCGCCCTGAACCGTGTTCCCTGACAATGCGTC
>JAJQBS010000009.1:9289-44143 GCA_021203145.1 Lachnospiraceae bacterium
CTGACAATGCATCAGCCGCCTGACCGCCCTGAACCGTGTTCCCTGACAATGCGTCAACCACCTGACCGTCCTGGATCAGCTTCTCCTTCAGCGCGTCGCACTTCGCTACTGTGCGGCTCGCAATCATAATCTCGTCAAACACCTCACGATTCTGGCAGCATTTATGGATCGCCACCGAGGCAACCCCGCCACAGCCGATAATCATTAATCTGCTCATCTGTCCTTCCTCCCATCCTAGTCGAAAGAAGAGCAGGCGGACGAGTCCGGCTGCTCTCACTGACCTTCATTATATAGTTCATAAAATGCTTTGTCAATCAAAGAAAAACCATCTTACAGCTTCTTTATAGTGTTTTTTTTTACAGTGAGCGTTCCCGAAATTTCATTTGCGCCCTCCGTTTTTTATATACTACTCTGCCGCGGATTTCGCAAGGATCGCAGCGATCGCCTCCTCGGAATATCCTTCCGGCTCGCTCATCCCTGTATCCAGCGCGCTCGAGGTGAAGCTGTAGACAAAGCCATAATCCTTATACCCCTGTGCCAGATTAGAAAAATACTCGGTCAGGACATTGTTGCTCTTCGCGGCGTCTGTCACACCGGGGACAACGAATGCGATGACCGCCACCGCCAGAAACGCTCCGGTAACACGATGTGCCTTTCCCTCGTACTTCGGTCCTTTCACCCAGAAATACGCCAGCATCACGCAAAGTGCCGCCACAATCACGATCGCGATCACGGCCTGCCAGTCCGTGAAATAACTGCTCCTCATCGTCAGCAGGTCGCCGACCATCGACAGGTCTGTCCAGCCGAACGGCGAGACGCGGTTTGCGAGAACGATTCCGTTGACCACTCCCAGGAACAGCCAGAATACGCTGATAAGAGTCCGCGCGGCAGCGCGTCTTTTTACTATGTATACAAAAAGGAGTGTGGTCCATACCAGGAAGGCATTGTACAGAAATACCAGGTTTCTGTCCACCATGAACGCACAGGCCTCCAGAAACGAATGCCGTGAAACCCACTCAATCACAAAGCAGATCGCACAGGAGAGCAGCGCGTGAAACAGGATTGAATAACGATTCAGTACCTCGATCGTGCGCTTGTATCCTGGGGTGGCTTTGATCCGGGCAGCTCTGGCCTCCCTCACCTTTTTCCGTTCAACTAAGCGCTCTTTCCTTTTGCAGAGCCTCTCTCGCAAAGCGAGCATGGAGGAAGCTTGCGCCATTTTCGATTGCGAGTCTTTCCTTTCCTTCCGCGTCCCGAGTGTTACGGACTCCGACGCAGCCATATTCCTATGTTGTCTAAACATCCTTTATCCCTCCTGACACGCCGGATGCTCCGGCAATTTTTCTTCTTTTACAGTAATTCCTTTCCGACTGTATGCACCACGCCGCGGCTCTTCTCAGCTCAGATCACGCATATCCTGCAACGTGCTGCATTCTCCATCCACTTAAGCTTTTTACATTTTATTCCGACATTGGAAATAAAATGCGTTTTTATTCTAAATATTTCTTTAACAAACTCTGAAATTTTCATGTACTGTGCTTTCGTTTTCCTCCGGCGCAGAAGAGAGTTTATCAAAAATGGCAAATATTTTCCATCTGCAATATGATGAATTTTTTCTTGATTTTTCAGGTTGATTTGTGCATAGAAAAACCCCCTGGCCGCTTTTTTGCTGATATTCATAAGCAAAAGAGACAAGCCAGGAGGTATGTATTTTTCTACAGGCTATTTCTACAGACAACGTTTAGCGCTTTTTAATAACGCTCCAGAATCTGATGCTGATGAAAACCCTGCAGCTAATCTATGCTGTCATATGCTACACAAACACAATCTGCTGCAGCAGTATCTGTTGCCGTTGTCTGCACAGATAATACAACTACAGTGCCGTGCCCTGTGCCATCATGGCGTCCGCGACCTTCTCGAAGCCTGCGATGTTCGCGCCGGTCACATAGTTGCCCTCTACGCCGTAGCGTCTGGCCGCATCAGAGATCTTCTCGTAGATCTCGTTCATCATTCTCTGGAGCATCTCGTCTACCTCCTCGAAGCTCCAGCTTCTGCGCATGCTGTTCTGGCACATCTCAAGTGCGGAGGTACCCACGCCGCCCGCATTGGACGCCTTGCCCGGCAGGAAAAGTACACCCTGGGAGAGGAGAAAATCGGTCGCTTCGCGGGTGGTCGGCATATTCGCGCCCTCCGCCACTGCGATACAGCCGTTCTCTTTCAGGGTCTTCGCGTCGTCAAGGTTCAGCTCGTTCTGCGTCGCGCACGGAAGGGCGATGTCGCACTGGATGGTCCAGATGCCCTTGCCCTCAGTGTAAACCGCGGTCGGAACCTCGTCCACATATTCTTTGATCCTGCCGCGGCGGATTTCTTTGATATCCTTTACCACGTCAAGGTTGATGCCGTTCGCGTCATAAATATAACCATTGGAATCGCTCATGGCCACAACCTTCGCGCCGAGCTGCTGCACCTTCTCTGTCGCATAGATCGCCACATTGCCGGATCCGGATACGACCACCGTCTTGCCAGCGATGTCAATATCATGGTCTTTGAGCATCGCGTTCAGAATATAGATCAGGCCATAGCCGGTCGCCTGCGTACGCACAAGGGAGCCGCCCCAGGTCAGGCCCTTGCCCGTCAGAACGCCCTCGTACTGGCCGGTCAGTCTCTTGTACTGACCGTACATATATCCGATCTCTCTGCCGCCTACACCGATGTCGCCCGCCGGAACGTCCTCGTCAGCGCCGATGTATTTGGAAAGCTCGGTCATAAAGCTCTGGCAGAAAGCCATTACTTCGCGGTCGGATTTCCCCTTCGGGTCAAAGTTGGAACCGCCCTTGCCGCCGCCGATCGGAAGACCGGTCAGGGAGTTTTTGAAAATCTGCTCAAATCCCAGGAACTTCAGGATGCCCTGGTTGACCGACGGATGGAAGCGAAGACCGCCCTTGTACGGTCCGATCGCGCTGTTAAACTGTACACGATAGCCTTTGTTGACCTGTACCTTTCCATTATCGTCCACCCACGGAACCTTGAAGGAAATGATGCGCTCCGGCTCTACCAGACGCTCCAGCAGGCTGACCGAGCGATATTTCTCCTCATTCGCATCAATCACGAGCTTCAGAGAATCCAGCACTTCCTTTACCGCCTGGTGAAACTCCGGCTCACCCGGGTTCTGCGTGACGACCCGATCATAGATTTCTTCTGTGTAAGACATGATGATTTTGCCTCCTCATAATTTGATAACCAACCGGAGTGTGGCAGGCGCGCCGTGAAAAGAGCCTCTGCCGCCATTCCGGAATGTTTCCGGACGGCCAGATTCGTTTGCCGTCTTTTTCATATGCTGCCGGCGGACCTTCCATGCCAGTCCCATTTTCT
This sequence comes from Lachnospiraceae bacterium, assembly GCA_021203145.1. Lineage (GTDB taxonomy): Bacteria > Bacillota > Clostridia > Lachnospirales > Lachnospiraceae > Choladousia. Next base: position 12,662 of record JAJQBS010000009.1, read on the forward strand.
CATTTTCAAAAAAATCTGTGACATGACAATCCCACGGCCATATTTCGAAGCTCCATCTTGTCCCGGTAAATCATTGTCGGAAGGATCCCACGGCAAGGCAGTCTCACAGTCATTTCCAGGGAAACAGCGGGTTCCAGGATCAGAACATCGTCCGCTATTTTTTCTGTCCAGACCAGTGTCAGCCGAAAATACCGTAAAAATACCCGTGGCAGACGCCACGGGTACCCAAAATGTTGCTCCGTCGCACACATGCGGTTATATTATACACGCCTGTTTTTAATTTTGCAATTGCTTTTCTGCAATTCTGCGATTTTCCGGGTTTTTGTTTTCCAGGCTTTTTCAGACTCCGTTACGTTCAGTCCCGCTAATCGCAACAGTTTTTTCTGCAAATGCCGCCTTCGTCTTAGTTATTTCCGGGGACCCCGCCTCTGCCCGTCGCACCTTCAGAATCTTCGGATGCTTCTGTCTCCGTCGTCTGATAGTCGGAGAGCAGTCCGAGCGTCAGCTCAATCGTCTCTTCCACATAGGTGCCGTTTGACTGGTAGCTTACTACAATTGAGACGGTCTCACCTCCCGCATAGTAAGCGAGCAGATTCTTCAAATCCGTCATGGAGCTTACGCTTGTGCTGTCAAACTTCGTGATAATATATCCTGCCTGGAGTCCTGCCGCAGCCGCCGGGCTGTCCTCAGCTACTTCTGTGATATAGATACCTTCCGGAATGCCGTAAACGCTGGACATCTCAGAAGAAACCTCCTGGCCGGTGATGCCAATGTACGCGCTCTCTTCCTCGCTGACCGTCTCCGTCCTGGTCTGCTTGTTCATCAGATCCTCAATGATTGACACAACATCAGAAATCGGAATCGCGTAACCCATACCTTCAACACCTGTAGAAGAAGCCTTTGCGGAGTTGATGCCGATCACGCGGCCATTCATGTCAAGCAGCGGACCACCGCTGTTGCCGGCGTTGATTGCCGCATCTGTCTGAATCATTTCTGCTGTGTAGGTATCCAGCTCAATCACGCGGTTCAGCGCACTGACAATGCCGGTCGTCACAGACTGTCCGTATCCGAGCGCGTTGCCGATGGCCACCACCTGCTCACCGAGCTGCAGGCTGTCAGAGTCGCCAATTTCCGCAATCGCGATCGCAGACATGGTTTCATCGGAAATATCATCCAGCTGTATTGCCACAACCGCGATATCAATAGAAGCATCCGTTCCTTTGACCACCGCTTCTGCAGCCTCCTCATTGATAAATCCGACGGAAAGCTCTGTCGCGTCCTCTACCACATGGTAATTGGTCAGAACCAGAAGCTCCGTGTCGTTCTGTCCGATAATGATGCCGGAGCCGACGCTCACACTCTCATAGGTGGTCGTACCCCCATCGGAATCATAGCCATAAAAATATCCGTAATATCCGCCATAATAATTTTCAAGCTCCGTCACGGAGGTGTTGGTAATCGTCACCACGGACGGAAGCGCTTTCGCCGCCACCTCGGTCACAGTCAATGTCGTCGAACTGTCACTTGAGGAGCTTTCCTCTGTCACGCTGTCATCCGATACCGTTGTCAGCAGGGTGCTGCTCTCCTCTGTATCCGACTCTGACGCAAACGATGTCACCGTTGCCGTGTCTTTCGATGTAAATCCGGTCAGCCCTGCGACCGCCCCAACTGTCAATGTTCCTGCCAATACGATGGAAATAATGTTTTTGTTCTTCATAATAACCCTCTCTTCTTTTCTAAGATAGTATTTTTTTAGGTCCTGCAGCCCGCCGCGGATGTTTTTGTCCCACGTTTTGGGCGCATGCCTTTTGTTTCATGTTGAGGGTAGTATAAAATCCCGGTTTGACCGATTTGTGTTGAATATGTGGTTGTTGTGTGGCAAAATTGTGTCTTTTCTGTGAACGCGCAGATGACCCTGTTTCAGATCACATACTCCTTCAATACCTGCCACAGCGCAGAAAGGGGCAAACCTACCACGCTGTTGTAATCTCCCTCGATCCCTTTCACCCAAAGGCCGAATTTTCCCTGGATACCGTAAGCTCCGGCCTTATCCATCGGCTCGCCAGTGTCAAGGTATGCTTTTGTTTCCGCCTCTGTCATCGGATAGACGTCCACCTTTGTCTCGCTGAAAAAGGTGTGCTTTTTGACCGTTTCCCCGTCCTTGACCAACACGGTCACGCCGGTAAATACGGAATGGACACGTCCCTGCAGCTGGCGGAGCATCCTGTACGCGTCTGCACCATCTTTCGGTTTTCCGAGGATGCCGTCGTCCCAGACGATCGTGTCCGATCCGATCACGATGCCTTCTGATATCTGTGCAGCCACGGCCTCTGCCTTACTTGCGGAGAGGGCTTTGACAACCTCTGCAGGATAGGATGTCTCTATGGATGTTTCTTCAAATGTTTTTTCTTTTTGTGCCGCAAATATCCGGTTGAGTTTTTCAACTACGGCATCTTCGTCTACTTCTCCGGGAATTACCTCAAATTCCAGTCCTGTCTGTGAAAGCAGTTCCCGCCTGCGTGGAGAGCCGGATGCCAGTATGATTCGTCTCATGTCTTGTAATCCTCCGTTATGTTTTATGCATTTTGGTTTACGTCCACATCCGGGTCGCAGCGATATACGCCTGACGCAGGTGTAAACTGTAACGTGCCTTGTTTTTCGCGCTATATTTCGTCATTTGCCATAATTGCCATTTTTTGCAAAGAATGCTATACTTTATTTCTGAAATGTGAGGGGAGGAAACAGTTATGGCTAATTTTTGTATGGTTCTTCAATATGACGGCACCCGCTATAATGGGTGGCAGCGGCAGGGCAACACGCCGGACACGATCCAGGAAAAGCTGGAAAATATCCTGGAGCATCTGTATGGAGAGCCGGTGGACCTGAATGGCTCCGGGCGGACGGACGCGGGCGTCCATGCCCTGCATCAGGTCGCGAATTTTCGGATTCCGCGCATGATGAGCCGCTATTCCTGTCGACAGATTCAGGATTATTTTAATGAATATTTGCCTGCGGATATCCGCATTCTATCGGTACAAAAGGTAGATGAGCGATTTCACGCCCGGCTGAATGCCGCCGGGAAGCTCTATGAATACCGGGTGGACTGCGGGGAAATCGCGCACATCTTTGACCGCCGCTATCTGTACCGCGTCGAAGAGCCGCTGAATGTCCGGCGGATACAGGAAGCTGCCGGGCACCTGATCGGGACGCATGACTTCAGAAGCTTCTGCGCGAACCGCCAGATGAAAAAATCAACTGTACGCACACTTTTCGATATCAGCTTTGCAGAAGAGGATGGCATCCTGTATATCCGATATCGCGGCGATGGATTTCTTCAGCACATGGCCCGGATCCTTACCGGTACGCTGATTGATGTGGGCATGGGCGATCTGCCGCCTTCCCGGATTCCCTCCATACTGGAGGGCAGGGATCGTTCCCTGGCCGGATTCACCGCGCCGCCGAACGCGCTGTTTCTAATGGATGTCTACTATGACGAAGGGAACACCGACCGCACTGAAGAGTAGAATAAGAAAAACAATCAGACCGTGGAAAGGATTCTGTCATGTTCTCTGTTATTATGACCCAGATTATCAAAATGCTTCTGATTCTTTTTGTCGGCATTCTCGTAAGCCGTCTGAACCTGATCAATGACCAGGCCAACAAGGGACTTGCCAACCTGCTTTTGCTGGTGGTAAATCCAGTTGTCGCCATCACGGCGCTGCAAACAGACTACAGCCCGGATCTGGTGCGGGGACTGCTGATTTCGTACGCACTTGCCATTCTTACCCATCTGGTCATGATCCCGGTATCAACGCTCCTGATTCGAAAACCCGCCAGGGAAACAGGTGCCGGAGATAATCTTGCAGTCGAACGGTTCGCTGTCATTTATTCCAACTGCGGCTTTATCGGGATTCCTCTGGTGCAGAGCATCCTCGGCAGCGAGGGCGTACTGTACCTGACCGCCTATATGACAGTCTTTAATATTTTTTCCTGGACACATGGACTTGGGCTGATGACGAAGGATACGGACAGCACTGTAAGATACACCCATCCGAAAAATAACTTTTCTGCTTCCGCCCGGACGCTGCTCCGTCATCTGTGCACACCGATGATTCTCGCCAGCACACTGGGCCTGGTGTTCTTTTTCCTGCAGATCAAATTTCCGCCTGTCCTCTCGGACACACTGGCTTATATCGGAAACATGAACACGCCGCTCGCCATGATCATCGCCGGCGTCTCGGTTTCACAGGTCAACCTTCCGGTAATGCTGAGGGATCTGCGCGTCTATCTGGTGTCATTCGGAAAGCTGATCGTCATGCCGGCAATCGTGTTCATGATTCTTCTGCTCGTACACGTGGATTCCACCGTCGCCTATACCATTCTGGTCGCCGCTGCCTGCCCATGTGCCGCGACCGGCACGGCATTTGCCCTGAAATACCACAAAAACTACGCTTACTCCTCGGAGCTGTACGCGTTCTCGACGCTCTGCTCCCTGATCACAATCCCGGCCTTTCTATACATGGCCGAACGGCTGCTGTAGCTGTAGAATGGGCTGCTGTACCGTAGGATGCAGCCGCAGAAATCCTCCCACCAACAGCTGGCAGCATAAAAATACAGATAAATATCTGCCGTACGCGTCAGCGGAGACGCCATGGCAAACTATTCACACACCTGTCACCGGAACGCCGGGGATTTATGTCTGCATAGCCTTTCACTGGCGGATATAAATCCCCTGCGACTCTATAAACTCATCCAGATCCGCGATCGTATCTTCCGCCCACGTCTCGCTGATTTTTTTCTCTGGAGCAGCCGCAACGTTTTTCCCGCCGGCAGAGCCATTCTCTTCCATTGAAACAGGGCAATCGGTTTCCTGTAGTTTCTTTTCGGGTTCTTTTGCCATAAAAATTCCTCCTCATTTGCGTACGAAAGTCAACGTCCCACTCTATTGCATACACCGGCACTCTATCCGGCCTTTTCCACGTCCGCCAGTGTTTCCTGCCACGTCTATCGGAATTTTTTCTGCTCATATATAAGAAGCCATATCCGACGGATCTTCCCCGCCCTCCGGCGCCATGTCTGCCTTGTTCTTCCAGAATCCTTCCTGTCCGAGCTCCGTCATGCTCACACGTCCCTTGAACTGGAGCTCCGGGTTCTTGATGCTGACTCTCGTTCTTGGCGGTACGGAAGACGTAATAAACGCATTCGATCCAATGATCGCTCCCGTTCCGATCACAGTCTCCCCGCCCAGAATCGAGGCGCCTGAATAGACGGTCACATCGTCCCCAAGCGTCGGGTGGCGCTTTTTATTGCGAAGGCTCTGTCCGCCTCTCGTCGAAAGCGCGCCCAACGTCACGCCCTGGTAAATCTTCACACGGTCGCCAATCTCGGTCGTCTCGCCGACCACGACGCCTGTTCCATGGTCGATGAAAAAATATTCTCCGATCGTAGCGCCCGGATGGATGTCGATACCGGTCAGGTTGTGTGCGTATTCTGTCATCATGCGCGGAATCAGTGGGACACCCCTCCTGTATAGCTCATGCGCGATTCGGTTAACGGTAATCGCAAACACGCCCGGATAAGAAAGAATGACCTCGTCCGTATTAAATGCGGCAGGGTCACCGTCATAGGCCGCCTGCACATCCGTATCCAATATTGTCCTCAGTGCCGGAATTGTCTTCAGGAACTCTCTTACAATCTCTCCCGCCTTTTTACCCGCTTCCAGATCGTCCTGCGGCGCGTTAGCGGAGTGGTACAGTGCCCTCGCCACCTGCTTTCTTAAGCGGTACTGGACATCCTCCAGAAGCTCCCCGACATGATAACTGATCGCGTCACGATTCAGATTCTTCATTTCCAGAAAACCGGGGAAAAGCAGGCAGCGGATTTCCTCCAGAATCTCAATAATCTCCGCCCGGTTCAGACGGTTTCCCTTATCAATGCTGCAGGTTTTGGGATATTTCTGATAGCTGGCCAGTATTTCACCAACCAGCTCGTTCATTTCCTGTCGTTCAAAAACCGCGTCCATCATCCGCAGATTCCTTTCCAAGTCAAATGCGCCGCCCAGGTATGCACAAAGCGTTGTTCTTATCTGCACGACGACTGTTCTTTCTATAATTCTATGCTTCTTCGGAACCCTGTGTTTCTTCTGGGTTCCGTGCTTCTTCTGGAGCCTGTGCTCCTTCTGGCAAATGCGCAGAGGATGGTTCCTCAGCCGGATCTTTTTCTTCCTGCACAGCCTCCGAAGTCGTCGCATCCGGTGCCGCTTCCTCCGTCGGGTCTTCCTCCTGTGCCGCCTCCGGAACCGCTGCATCCGGTGCTGCTTCCACTGTCAGTTCTTCCTCCCGTGCCGTCTCTGAATCCGACGCATCCGGTGCCGCTTCCTCCGTCAGCTCCTCCTCCTGTACCGCCTCTGAATCCGTCGCATCCGATGCCGTCTCCTCCGTCGGTTCTTCCTCCTGTACCGCCTCTGAATCCGTCGCCCCCGGTGCCGCCTCTGATGCTGCCGCTTCCTCCTTCGGCTCTTCCTCCTGAGCCTCTGAAGCTGCTGTATCCGGCACTGCTTCCTCCGCGCTCTTTCCGGCAGGAGTCTCATCCGCAAGCGGAATCTCCTCCCGTTTTTCTTCCTCGATCGTGATGACCACCGGCATTTTACAGCCACAATTTGAGCAGAAACGCTCGTTTATGCCGACCTCCATCCGGCAGTTCGGGCACAATGCTACTCCCTTCGCCGTGCGTATACGCTCCTGCAGCTTTTCGATCGTGTCAAACGCTACCTTCAAGGAATGAAACTCCGACTCAAATCCCTCCGGCGGTGTCTGCCTGCACTCATCGTACAGCTTCTTTCCAATCTCAGCATACATTGCGTTGATCCGCTTTTTTTCAGCGGTAACCTGTGAGCGGTACTGCCTGATGTCGTTTACCTTCTGTACTTCAGCCACAGTATCCTTGCTAAGTTTTTTTATTCTTACTGAAATATCTTCAAAAGCCATATTTGTTCCTCCCATCCACACAATCTAATATCTGTCCAAATTTTGTACAGCTCAGTTAATCGGATAGAGGCGATATCTCCCCTATCCGCTGCGCCAGGCCGCGTCCAGCGAAAGCTGGAAATCTCCTTACGCGGCCTGTGTGCATCATAACAGAAAATGCCCATGAAAACAAGGGGCATTTATCTTGTGGAGTCCAATTGTATGAATCATTTGTCTGGTAGAATCAAAATATATGCATGTTGTATGCTTCAGATGAATAAAACAGATTGTTCCGTCGCGCCTGTCCTACTACTGTGCCTTCGAAAACAAAATCCTGTCATTATCCAGCTCTTTGCCTGCTCCGGCACGAAATTTTTCAAGCAGGCCGTCCACGGTCAGCCCGTCGCGCTCTTCTCCGCTGATATCAAGCACAATCCGCCCGTCGTCCATCATCAGGGTGCGGTTTCCCATTTCCAGGGCGGAGTGCATGTTGTGCGTAATCATCAGGCACGCAAGATGATTTTCTTCTATGACGCGCTTCGTGAGCGCGATGACCTTGTCCGCCGTAGCCGGATCCAACGCCGCCGTATGCTCATCGAGGAGAAGAATTTTCGGTGGTACTAGGGTCGCCATCAAAAGAGTCAGTGCCTGCCGCTGTCCGCCCGAAAGAAGACCGACCGGCTGTTTCATCCGGTCTTCCAGCCCCATGTCCAGAAGCGCGAGACGCTCCCGGAACATTTTCCGCTCGGACGGCGTAATGCGGGAAAAAATCGCTTTTTTCTTCGCTACGCGCAGATAGGCAAGAGCAAGATTTTCCTCGATCGTCATGTGCGGCGCGGTACCCTTCATCGGATCCTGGAACAGACGGCCGATGTCTATCGCGCGTTTGTATTCAGCTACATAAGTAATATCCCGGTCATCGAGGTAAATATGTCCCTCGTCCGGCAGGAAGCTCCCGCCAATACAATTAAATAAAGTGGATTTCCCCGCGCCATTGCTGCCGATAATTGTGGCAAAATCACCGTCATTCACTGTCAGGCTCACGCCCGCGAGGGCGACCTTTTCATTGACCGTGCCTGGGTTGAATACCTTTCTGACATTTGTGATTTTCAGCATACGACGACTCCTCCTTTATGGTTCGATTCCCCTTCCCCGGACAAGCCCGGGAGCAATTCTTTTTCTGCCAGCAGCCTCGTTCGTGAGCCTCTGCTTCCAGAGAGACACGCTATCTGTCAGCAACCGCATTCGCGAACCTCTGCTTCCAGAGAGCAGTTCGCTATCTGTCAGAGGCCGCGTTCGCGAACCTCCGCTTCTGGAGAGCCACGCGCTCCTTCAGGTAAGGCGTGGCGATCGCGATGGCAACGATAATTGCGGAGACAAGCTTCATTGCTTCCGCAGGTACGTGCATCCGCAGTGCGATGGCGATCACAAAGCGGTACACACAGCTGCCGACGATCGTGCCGGCAATACGCCGGGGAATGGAGCGCTTGCCAAGCAGTGTCTCGCCGATGATCAGGCTCGCAAGCGCGATGGTCACCATGCCGGTACCCATATTGATATTACAGGACTTCTGATACTGCCCGATCAGGCAGCCGGAAAGTGCCGTCATGGAACCGGAAATACACAGGCCGACCGTAATCGTAAATCCGGGATTGATGCTGGAGGCACGGACCATGTCCTCATTATCGCCGGTCGCTCGGATGGAAAGGCCGAGCCTCGTACCCAGAAACCACGCAAGAAACAGGCAGACGATAAGGACGATGATAGCCGCCAGCACCAGCTTGTACCAGGTCGAGCCAAACAGATCCTTACAAAGGGTAAAAATCGTATCCTTTTTGAAAATAGAAAGGTTCGAGGAGAACCCCATCACGCCCAGATTGACCGTGTAAAGCCCCGTGTTTACAATGATGCCGGAAAGGATAGGTTCCACCCCCAGCCGGGTCTGCAGCAACGCCATGATAAACCCGGAGCAGACGCCAGCTGCCATCGCCGCGAACAGTGCCAGGATCGGATGCCCCATAATCGCTACCTGTGCGCCGACCGCGCATCCAAGCGTAAAACAGCCGTCTGTCGAGAGGTCGGCGATGTTTAAAATAGAATAGCTTAAGAAAAGAGCCAGCGCGATCAGCCCATAAATCAACCCCAGTTCAAGGGCATTTGTAATTACCGAAAGTGAAATGATGGAACTCAGGCTCATATAATACCGGCTCCTTTCCTTTTTATAAACTGTCATACAAATTGCCGCAGCTGTTCAGGAGTGTTCTTCACACCTGCCGTAAAGATACTGAACAGCTGTAAGTTGTTTTCACCAGACAGAACGTTCCTCACCTCTGCCGAACATGCGATCGAATATGTGGCAGCTGTTTTGCCCCATATTCGACGCATCGGGATATTCAGCGACACTTTTGATACACTGCTGATTAAAGCCGCGTTTCACTCTTACTCCATGCTCTCTGACGTCACGACCTCTACGATCTGGGTTGCGACTTCCTCAAACACGCTGTAGTCGATGCCAAGTGCTTCCGCTGTCTCGGTATTGACTGTAACAATGCCATTGTCAAACGTCACAACAGCCGTCTCGGCCGGATCAGCGCCCTGCAGAATCTCGACTGCCAGATCCGCTGTCTCTTTTCCAAGCAGCTCATAATCCACGCCAAAGCCGACGAACGCGCCATTTACCGCAAAAGAGTCCGCTCCTGTGTAATGTGGGATGCCTGCCTCAATCAGCGTTTCATAAATAGAAAGCTCTGCCGACATAACCGTGTTATCGGTTGGGGTAAAGATCGCCTGTACGCCATCGTTTACCAGAGACTCCACTGCCTGCATAATCTCAGAGTCGTTCGTACCGGTCGCTTCCACGTATTCGATCCCCTTCTCATCCAGATAAGCCTTCGCGTCCGCGATTGGCTGGGTGGAAGAATCCTCAGAAAGGCTGTAGAGCAGTCCGACTTTTTCCAGATCCGGGTTTGCGAGGAACATCAGATCCAGAATCGCCTCGGTATTCAGGGCATCGCTGGTACCTGTGACATATCCGCCAGGAGCATCCAGAGAATCCACCAGCTCAGAGCCAATCGGATCCGACACGGCCGCAAACACCACCGGAATCGGCTCGTCCAGGTCATCAATCTCAGTGGTCAGCGGGGCTACCGCCGGCGTCGCGATCGGAATCACGATATCTACCTGATCGTCATTAACCAGCTGTGACGCCTGCTGCAGCACAGTCGAGTCGTCTCCATTTCCGCTGTATACATAGCCTTCGTAAACATAGGTATCCTCACCCTCCTCCGAGAGCGCGTCCAGCTCTGCCAGAATCGCGTCCTCAATCTGATCCAGAGACGCGTGATCCATGTACTTCAGGATACCTACCTTGTACTCTTCGGCCATTGCCGTGCCAGAGACCGTCATGACTGCCATTGCTGCAGCGATCGCGCATACTGCCAACTTCTTTTTCATGTTGTTTCTCCTTTCAAATTTAAAAATGACTGTTGCTAACTATCCATAACCGTTTTTCGCCGCCATGGCGAAGGAACGGACAGTTACAAAATAGGATTCTGCGAAGCCGGATTCCCGCGCCGGACGTCTGGCGCCCCGCCCGGAAGACTTTTCGTCCGATAAAAAGCCAGAGGCCTTTCCTTTCAGACAAAAAACTGCCCTTATATAACATAAGGACAGATCTCTTCTGCGGTACCACCTTACTTGCCGCCTTAAGCCCCTGCATAATATCTGAACAAGAAGCAAAGACAACCTCTCAGTGAAATGCTTACACATCTCCAGTCTTTAACGCAGACTAACGTCCCGGCTACTGACCTCGAGCAGGAAAGTACGTACCACTGCCTTTCCTCATTGTGTGGCGTTCGCCTTGCCCTCCGTGACCCATTTGCAGGCTGCGTACTGCGGGTATCCCAGCTCCACCCGCTCTCTGTGAGTGCATCTCCTGTTTGACCTTCACATCATCGGTTTGACATATAAAGATTGTACTTATTTTGGCATAGACAAAGGGATTTGTCAACTGATTTTTTCCTTTTTCGCGGCATCTGATTTTTTCACTGATTTTTTCCTTTTTCGCAGCATCCGGTTAATTTAGATCGCTTCACGATGGGATTTATCCCGTCCACAGGACGAGGAGGCCATCCCGGCGAGGGACCGGATGCCCGAACACTGCAGGTTTTTGCCCATCCGATTGGCGCCCGGCCGAACCCCCGGTGATTTATTTTTTCCTGTCTGTTCATTTAATTTTGCCTGTGAGTTCATTTCCGTTTTATATCCTCGCTGTTACTCTCTATGTATCAAGCAAGGAGGTGTACTATGCAAAGCAAAATTGAAATTGGCCAGCGAATCCGCCATTTGAGGGAGGCGCAGGGATACAGCCGCGAACAGCTGGCGGAAATTCTGAACATTTCTCCCAGATTCTGCTATGACATAGAGCTCGGGAAAAAAGGGATGTCAATGGAGACCTTATGTAATCTCTCACAGGCTCTGAACGTCAGCACGGACTATATCCTTCTGGGAACCGTCCACAAAAAGGGCTCTTACAGTGACGGCACAGACCCGGAGGCCTTTGAAGCGCTAATCCAGTCCTGCCCGGATGACAAACGAATCCATCTGGAAAATATTATTACCAGCTATCTCAAGGCGCTGCGGGCATGAGCGGCCGCGTGTGGATGAAGCAGAGGCTGACGCCCGAAAGCTGAAAATCGGACAGGGAAACGCCTTTCTCCCTGTCCGATTTCAGATTATATTATTTTTTATTATTTTATAATTTTACAACGTTGCCCTGAGCATGTCTGCCACAAGTGCGCGCACCTCTTTCTCTCCGACCCTGCCTTTTACGAGCGGATCGTTTAAAAACGCCTGTACAAGCAATTCGGTATCTCCCTCAAGCGCAGCCTGTAGCACACGCTCGTGGTTCTCCACATGGGGCCGGACGAGCTCGTGAACTGCGGGGATGAGCTTTCCGGCATAGACCGGGCGGATCTTGTCACGTTCAAAAAGCGCATTGGTCTCCACGACTGCCAGCCGCGGCAGGTTCGAAATCTGCCCGGCATAATTGGGAAGATTGACATTGCTGATCACGCGGCCAAGCCCACAAAGCGCCTTGATCAGGAGGATTCCCTCCTCGCCTGTCGGCTCCAGGGGGATCTCTTCTTCGCCGGATACCAGCCGGGCGGACCGCACTGCACGAGCTATGAAGGGTCGACACAATGTGAGCGGATTACCTTTTACTGCCAGAAAACCGCCTTTCCGACGGAATTCCGCGAAAAACACCCGGAGGTTACAAACATTCTGGATAAGACCAGCAAAATTACTCTTGATCCCAAAAAACTGCTGGATGCCGAAAAACTGGTACAGCGCATCATGCAGGAAAGCATTTTGAAGGATACATATGTCTCCGAATCCATCCGCTTCCTGACGCTCTGCCTGTTGATGTCCTTAAAACGGAACGGTCGTTTCATGGTAAAGGTAAGGGAAAAAGAGGCCTGCAGCCAGGACATTCTGGAAGCTATTGAATATGTAAGGCAGAATTATACGCTTCCTCTGACGCTTGAGGACACAGCGCACAGAGCCGGCTTAAGCCCAACCTATTTTTCCAGGAAATTTCATCAGGCGACCGGAAATACCTTCAAAAAATATGTGAATGAAATCCGCATCCTGAACGCGAAACAGATGCTGCTCTCCACGGATGACTCCGTCACTAAAATCGCGATGAACTGCGGATTTGGCAGCAGTAATTATTTCAAGGACGTTTTCCGGCGGATGACGGGATTTTCTCCGCGGGATTACCGAAAAAAATCAGCGGAAGCATCGGAATAACACAGAGCACAGAAGCACGTCCTGCGACTGCCTGATTTCCGCAAATAATTAAAAGATGTATCGGAAAAACCGATCGGAAAGATAGCGAAATAATCGAAAGATAAGGATTGACCGGCTATCAAACTTATGCTATTGTCAAATTGGTCTTTTATTCCACATTCAGCATGCGAGGAGGGGAAGTTATGATATACGACGTACTTGATTTCGGCGCCATAGGCGACGGCGCAGCTTCGGATACTGCAGCGATCCAGAAGGCAATCAATCTGTGTGCCGCAAATGGCGGCGGAGTGGTGCTGCTTGCCGGCGGCAACACCTTTCGGAGCGGCTCTCTTGTGCTGAAGTCCTTTGTGGAGCTCCACCTTGAAGCCGGAGCCGTGCTGAAGGCGAGCGATGATCTGAAGGATTTTGATCTTTTTCAGAACAATGTGACAATAGAAAAGGGACTCGACGTCCCCTCCTACGAAAACTGTGAGTATGAAGGCGCCCCCTTCTTATATTTTATCTATGCGAAGGACGCACAGAATGTTTCCATCACCGGACAGGGGAAGATTGACGGAAACGAGGAAATCTTCTACGGAACCGTCACGAAATGACACATTGATGGCTCGTTCTATCCGAGAATGCCGTTGTTGTTCCTGGAACACATTGAGAATTTTGCCATGCGCGACATCACCCTGACCAGAAGCGCGTTCTGGACCACCCACATGGTCGGCTGCAATCATGTCGTGATTGACGGCGTCCGCATCCTGAACAACCTGCGCCTGGCCAACTGTGACGGCATCGACCCGGACCATTGCCAGAACGTCCACATCAGCAACTGCCATATTGAGGCCGCAGACGATTGCATTGTCCTGAAAAACACGCTCCATGCCATGCACTACGGTCCCTGTGAAAATATCGTCATCACGAACTGTACCCTGAAATCCACCAGTGCCGCCATCAAGATCGGCACGGAAACCGAAGATGTCTTCCGCAATATTCTGGTTAATAATTGCATCATCTATGGAACCAACCGTGGGATTTCTCTGATGCTCCGCGACAAGGGAAGCATCGAAAACGCCCAGTTTTCAAACATAAATATCCAGACCCGGATGTTCTCAAAGGCCCACTGGTGGGGTGCAGCCGAGCCGATCGCCATCACTGCCGTAAAACGCAAAGAAGACAGCTCCGTCGGCCAGATTCAGAATATCCGTTTTCAGAATATCAGCTGTGACGGCGAGAACGGCATCCTGATCTACGGCGACGGGTCGAAAAACATTTCCGACATCGACTTCGACGGGATTCGCATGCATATCCGCCGGATCACAGACTGGCCCAAGGATCTTCACGACCTGCGCCCGGACTCCGGCAACACCATCCTCAGGGATTCCCTGCGTGGGATCTACGCTCGTAACGCGCGTGATATCCGCTTTAGCCGGACTTCTATCATCACGGATGAAGAAAGCGCCGCTCTGATTGAAGAAATGACCTGCGTCGTCGACTGCGAGGGAGTGTACGGAATGCCAGAGTGACCTGTACCTTCTGCTGCAGGAAAATTTCCGGCGTACAAGGATAAAGAGAAAAACGGCTCCGCACGATCGTGCGGAGCCGTATCTATCGTACATTTTGATTATGAAACCTGACGGGAATTTACACCCACGCCTTCACCTGCTCATACACGCCCTGGCCGTCGAGCTGGTACTTCTTGAGCAGCTCCAGCGCCGGACCGGACTCGCCGAAGACATCCTGTACGCCAATCTTCAGCACCGGTGCCGGATAATTCGCGCAAAGCGCGTCGCACACCGCGCTGCCAAGGCCGCCGATCACGGAGTGCTCTTCCACGGTCACGATCCTGCCGGTCTTCTTCGCGCACGCGACCACCAGTTCCTCATCGAGCGGCTTTAGCGTGTGGATATTCACAATCTGGGCCAAAATGCCGTCTGCTGCAAGCATCCCGGCCGCCTCCAGCGCGCTGTTTACGCACAGGCCGGTCGCGATGATCGTCACATCGGTGCCCTCTTTTAAGACGACACCCTTTCCAATCTCAAATTTATAGTCAGGCCTGTCATTGATCACCGGCACTGCCAGACGCCCGAATCTCAGATAAACCGGGCCTTCATGCTCATACGCTGCTTTCACAGCAGCCCTCGCCTCGACATCGTCGGACGGATTGATGACCACCATACCCGGGATCGCGCGCATCAGCGCCATGTCCTCGTTCGCCTGATGGGACGCGCCGTCCTCGCCCACGGAAATACCCGCATGGGTCGCGCCGATCTTGACATTCAGGTGCGGATAGCCGATCGAGTTTCTCACCTGCTCATAAGCGCGGCCGGAGGCAAACATTGCGAAGGTGCTGACAAACGGCACTTTACCGGTCGTAGCAAGTCCGGCCGCAATGCCCATCATATTCGACTCTGCGATTCCGCAGTCAATGTGGCGCTCCGGAAATACCTTTTTGAATGTGTCGGTCTTTGTCGCGTTCGCGAGATCCGCGTCCAGAACCAGAAGATTGTCATGCTCTTTACCAAGCTCTACCAGTGCGTTTCCATAGCTCTGTCTCGTAGCGATTTTCTTTACTTCTGACATAATGCCTCCCCCACTTTCTCCAGATCTGCCATCGCGATCGCGTATTCTTCATCGTTCGGCGCCTTGCCGTGCCAGCCCACCTGGCCCTCCATAAAGGAAACGCCCTTGCCCTTGAGTGTCTTCATAATGATCGCGGTCGGCATGCCCTTCACAGCTTTCGCCTCCGCGAAGGCGTCCGCGAGCTGCTGCATGTCATTGCCGTCCGCCACGTTAATCACGTGAAAATTAAAAGCTTCAAACTTTTTGTCAATCGGATATGGGGAGCAGACGTCCTCAATCCTTCCGTCGATCTGCAGGCCATTGTTGTCCACGATCACGCATAGGTTGTCCAGCTTGCGGTGACCCGCAAACATCGCCGCCTCCCAGACCTGCCCTTCCTCAATCTCGCCATCGCCAAGCAGCGTATACACGCGGTAGGTCTTCTGATCCATCTTGCCGGCAAGAGCCATGCCCACCGCCGCCGAGATGCCCTGTCCGAGGGAGCCGGAGGACATATCAATACCGGCAACATGCTGCATGCAGGGATGCCCCTGCAGATGGGAGCCGGTATGCCGCAGCGTCACCAGATCCTCCACCGGAAAATATCCCCGGTGTGCCATCGCGGAATAATAGCCCGGCGCATTGTGTCCCTTGGAGAGGACAAAGCGATCCCGATCCGGATCCTTCGGATTCTTCGGGTCGATGTTCATTTCCTGAAAATACAGATACGTAAATACATCCGCAGACGAGAGTGATCCGCCCGGATGCCCCGCCTTCGCACTGTGCACACCCGTCACAATGCCCTTGCGAACCTCGTTCGCCATTTTTTGCAGCTCCAGAATTGTCATAGCATTCATCCTCGTATTATTTAATTATAGTTTATAGTTTTTATAGTTGATGGTTCCCGCAAACAGCGCAGGCCGTTTTGCTTTGCACCGCCGGCCGGACAACATTTCACGTCCGTGCTGCGTCGAGGCTTTTAAAGTTTACGATTCGCATATCAGGCGGTGCAAGATGGGCATATAATTCCGCAGCAGATCCTTATTGCCCATAATAGGCATTCGGCCCATGCTTCCTCATAAAATGCTTCTCCTTGATGCAGTCCGGAGCCGGACTCACCCGCGGATTGATCAGCTCCGTGCGGCAGGCCATCTTTGCCACTTCCTCAAGAACCACCGCGTTATGTACCGCTTCCGCCGCATCTTTCCCCCAGGTAAACGGACCGTGGTTCGCACAAAGCACCGCCGGCACATAGACCGGATTGATCTCTCGCGACCGGAAAGTCTCAATGATCACCAGCCCGGTGTTTTTCTCGTATTCCCCATTGATCTCATCCGGGGTCAGATTTCTCGCGCACGGAATCGGGCCATACATATAGTCCGCGTGCGTCGTGCCATAGCACGGAATATCCCGGCCGGCCTGCGCCCACGAGGTCGCCCACGGTGAATGCGTATGCACCACGCCGCCCAGCTCCGGAAACGCCTTGTAGAGCTCCGCATGCGTCGCCGTATCCGAAGACGGCTTATAGCGTCCCTCAATGCGGTTGCAGTCCAGATCTACCACCACCATATCGTCCGGCGTCAGCTCCTCATAATCCACACCGCTCGGCTTAATCACAAAGTACCCCGTCTCACGATCCAGACCACTCACATTGCCCCAGGTATACGTGACAAGCCCGCGCTTCGGCAGCTCCATATTCGCCTCATAAACCTGCTTTTTCAGTTCTTCAAGCATAAACGAAAACGCTCCTTTCTCTATACTGATGTTTACTGAAAACATCATACACAATTTTACCGCTCCCGTCCAGTAAAATATTGCTAAAAATAACTATTCAAAATCACTCAATACTCTTCAGCGACTCCACCATATCGATTTTCTTCAGCCTGAAATGCATCGAGAAATTCACGATGACAGAAAACGCGACCGTGAATACAATACTGAACAGATAGCTCTTCAGGTAGATTGCCCGGCCGAACATGCAGGAGTCGACTTCGACGGTAGTAATGATAAACGCATGCAGTGCCCTGCCGATCAGGCAGCCTGCGCCGGCGCCGACGACCGTCGTAATCGCATTTTCGCGGAGGATATAGCCGGACACTTCCCCATCAAAAAATCCCAGGACTTTTAAGGTCGCAAGCTCTCGTCTGCGCTCATTAATATTAATGTTGTTCAGGTTGTACTGTACCACAAACGCCAACAGCCCTGCCGATACGATCAGGACGATGATGACAAGATCCAGTGCGCTGAGCATATTTTCGATCGTCTCCTGCAGGGACGATACGTAGGTAATATTCAGCGACGCGTCACAGGAAAGCAGCCTTGTGCCAATCTCCTCCAGCGCTTCTGCCCCTTCCGTGGTGTCTGCGTCCACTGTGCAGAAGAAAATACTGTTGTATTCCGGCTCCTCCCCGAACAGCTCCTCATAGAGTGCCGGCGTCAGATAGACGTAGTGATAAAGATAGTTCTCACAGATGGCCGCAATCGGGATTTCCGCCGTGCCGCCGCCATCCAGGCTGATGGAGATCGTATCTCCGACGGAAAGGGCAAACTCCTTCGCGATCTTTTCGGTGATGATCGCACCCTCGTCTGTCATCTCGTATTCCTCGTCCGCCGTACGGCTGCGGAAGGTCAGGAAATCGTTGATGTCCTCCAGATTCTCCGGCACATAGATATAGATACTCCACTGCTTTCCGGTACCGCTCGCGTCTCGACCCGCAATATCCATGCTCTGCATATAAAAGCGTTTCCAGGTCGTGATTCCATCCTCCGATGCGACCGCAGCTTCCAGCTCCTCCAGTTCCTCCTCTTTGGCCTCCGCGTCATAAACCAGCATCGCGTCATAGGTCTGAAGCTCACGAAACTGCAGCACTCCGACATCCCCGATGGAGTCACGCAGGCCATAACCCACCAGAATCAGGCCCATGCAGCCGCCGATGCCCAGGATCGTCATCAGCTGCCGCCTCTTATAACGCATCAGGTTCCGGACGGTCGATTTCCAGTTAAAATTCAGGTGTTTCCAGATAAAAGTCACCCGCTCCAGGAACACGCGTTTCCCCTGCTTCGGCGAGGGCGGGCGCATCAGCTGAGCCGGCACGGCTCCAAGTGCCCGGTAACACGCGGAAAACGCTGCCCCGACTGTGCAGACAAGTGCGATCGCGGAAGCGATGATCCCATATTCCCAGTTGTAAGGCACCAGGATTGCCGGCTGGTACAGATACATGATCTGGTAAGCCTTGATAATGATCCACGGAAAAACCTTTTCCCCGAACAGTACGCCGAAAATACTGCCGGTTAAGGTCGCCCAGAACGCATATTTCAGGTATTTTTTCGCGACGTCCCATTTGCCGTAGCCCAGTGCCTTAAGCGTACCGATCTGGGTGCGCTCCTCCTCCACCATCCGGGTCATCGTGGTCAGGCTGATCAGCGCGGCTACCAGAAAAAAGATTACCGGGAATACCTGCGCAATATTGGTCATGCGGTCCGCGTTCTCCCCATACCCGGTATTCTCCGGCAGAACACTGCGATCATAAACATACCATTCAGGATAGCTGATATCGGCCAGCTCCTCCTTTGCGTCCGCGATTTTCTGTTCCGCGTCCGCAATCTCCTGCTCCGCGTCCGCTATTTCCTGTTCCGCATCCGCGATCTTCTGCTCGGCCTCAGCCTTGCCCTCCTCATAGTCGTCCCAGCCATCCGCGATTTTCTGCTCATTTTCTGCTATCTCGGATTCCGCTTCTGCTATCTGTTCCAGTGCGTCCGCTATCTTTGTCCTGGCATCCTCCAGCTCCTGGCGTCCATCCTCGAGCTGGGTGAGGCCTGAATTGTATTCCGACAGCGACGAATAATACTGTGCCCACCCGGAATCCAGCTGAGAGCGCGCACTTGTCAGCTGTGCCTTCGCGCTTGCCAAAGACGCATACCCGTCGTCGACCTCTTTCTGCGCGGCCGCAAGCTCCGACTCAGAAGCCTCCAGCTGTTTTTTAGTCGCCGCAAGGGTCTTCCTGGCCTTTGCCAGAGCGGCTTTCTGCGTTGCCAGCTCTTCTTCCGCCGCCGCGATCTGCTCCGCCGACTCCTCCAGCTGCGTCCACCCTTCATCCAGTTGCGTCTTTGCCGCCGCCAGTTCGGCTTCAGCGGAGGACAACTCAGCCTCCTGTTCCGCGATCTGTTCCGACGCCGCATCCAGCTGTGCTTTTGCGGAAGCGAGCGTGCTCTCCTGCTCCTCCAGCTGTGCCTTCGTCGCGGCAAGCGTTGCCGCCGCTGTTGCAAGCGTAGTCTTCTGCGCGGCAAGCGTACTGTCAGCCTCTTCGAGCTGCGTCTTCAACGTAGAAGCCGTGGCCTGCGCCGTGGCAAGCGCCTGGGCGAGAGCCGTCACCTGGGCGTTCGCTGTCGCAAGCGCCGTTTCCGCCTCCGAAAGCGCAGCCTGCGCTGACGTGAGCGCGGTTTCCTTTGTGGAAAGCGTGTTTTTCGCCGATGTAAGGGCGGATTCTTTTGCCGAAAGGGTCGATCTGGCAGATGTAAGAGCGGATCCCTTCTCAGAAAGGGCTGTTTGCGCCGAGGCAAGGGCAGACTCCTTTTCTGAAAGGGTCGCTTGCGCCGAGGCGAGCGCGGAATTCTTTTCAGAAAGAGTCGCCTGTGCCGACGACAATTGTGCCGATAATTCTTCGAGCTCGGAATCGTCCGCGCCGGACGCCACGGCCTCATCATAGGCGGCCTGCGCGCTGTTCACCGCAGATGCCGCCGTATCATACGCACTCTGCGCACCCGTCACTGCTGCCGCTGCCGTGTCGTAAGCGCTCTGCGCACTCTCCACCGCTGCCGCCGCCGTGTCATACGCACTCTGCGCGCTTGTCACTGCTGCCGCCGCCGTATCATATTCACTCTGTGCGCTCGCCACCGCTGCCGCCGCCGTATCATATTCACTCTGCGCGCCTGTCACCGCCGCGGCTGCCATGTCATACGCACTCTGCGCGTTCGCCGCCGCAGTAACCGCCGCGTCATAGGCGGACTGTGCGCTGCTTACCGCAGACGCTGCCGTATTATAGGCTGTGCGCAGCTCTTCTACCTGAGATGCCGCCATATCATAGGCACTCTGCCCGGAGGCAAGCTCCGCCGCGCCTTCCTCGTATGCCTCCCATGCCCCGTCAAGCGCCGCCCGCCCGGAATCATAGGTACTCTGCTGCGCAGCCAGCTCAGCCTTCGCTGATTCCAGAGCCTCCCTGCCGGCCGCGACCTCCTCTGCCGATGAATCATACGCGCTCTGGCTCGCCGTCAGTGTCGCCTCCCCCTGTTCATATTCTTCTTTCGCCGACTCCAGCTGCGCCTCCGCCCGGGCAAGCTGCTCCTCGCCCGACTCCACTTCCGCCAGCCCGGCCTTATACTGCACCCATCCATCCGCAAGCTGCGCCGCACCGGCATCAATTTCCTCCTGCGCCGATTCCAGCTGTGCCGTCGCGGATTCCGACTGGCTCTGATATTCCGAAAGGGAGCTCTGGTACGTCGCCTCATTCGACTGCAATGTATCAAGTGCCTCGGACAGCTGGCTTTGGGCGTCAGCGAGAGTTTCCTCATTTTCACTTAAGGTCGTCTCCCCATCCTCGAGCTCCGATTCGGCCTCCGCGACCTCGCTTTTCGAATCCTCCAGCTCAGTTTTCCCGCTTTCCAGCTGTTCCTGGGCATCCAAAAGCTCAGACTCGGCCGCCTCAAGCTCAGACTCGGCCTCTGTCTTTGAATCCTCCAACTGCTCCTTTGCGTCCGCAAGCTCCTCCTTTCCGTCCGCTACCTCCTGCTCCGCTTCCTCGATCTCCGACTCCGCTTCCCCTATAATCTCTGTATACCGCACCTCACAGCGAACATCCTCGATCGCCTCAATCCTCTCCAGTACCTCCGCTACCAGATCATCATAGGCGTCCGTATAGGCCATCTCGTCCTTCGCGCCCTCGACCTGCACGTAGACGACCGTGTAAATGTCTGAGTCAAACTCATCCGCAGTCACATAGACAAAACCGGAAAGAGAGCCCGTCCCTAGCGTTGTGCTTCCCCGGTCAACCGCAATATAGCACGGACTGTATCCCGTACCGGTAACGGTCAGCGTACGGTGAAGCAGATAGCTGTCATCCTCGTCCTCAACCGTGATTTCCAGTGTATCCCCCGGCTCATATCCCATCGAATCCGCATATACCTGATCCAGGAAGCACTCACCAGCCTTTGTGGGGAGCTCTCCGGCAATGACGTCGACCTGGTTCATTGTTTCTGAAACCGCCTCCACATGGAGTACGGACTGTGATCCCTCTTCCCCACTGTAGACGTCCTCCATGTAAGTGCCTTCCACCAGCGCCACGCCTTCAACCGCCTCGATCGCCTCCAGATCCTCCCCGGTGAGGCCCATCGTGCTGATCACACGAATGTCCATCAGATTCGCGTCATCAAAATAAGTATCCTCCGTAACACGCATGTCAGGCGCCGCCGCCTGCAGCCCGGAAAAAAAAAGACACGCCAAGTGCAACAATCAGAAAGATTGACAGAAAGCGGTTCATGCTCTTTTTTACTTCCATCCGGAAATCTTTTTTTAACGCGCGTTTTTTCATATCCGACCTGCTGTATCAAAGTAAAACGACTAAAGTCGTTTCTTATAACTGCATGGCATATCCTCAGTTATAAATTGATATCTCCTCTGCCTTGCTTCTATCCTTACCACTCGATATCCTCCACCGACATCGGCGTCTCATTCATATGTAAGTCTGCCACCTGGCCGTTTTTAATCCGGATGACCCGATCCGCCATCGGCGCGATCGCCGAATTGTGCGTGATCACGATGACAGTCATCCCCCGTTCCCGGCACATATCCTGCAAAAGCTTCAGAATCGCCTTGCCGGTCAGATAATCCAATGCGCCGGTCGGCTCATCGCAGAGCAGCAGCTTCGGATTTTTCGCCAGCGCACGGGCGATTGATACCCTCTGCTGCTCACCTCCGGAGAGCTGTGCCGGGAAATTTTTCGCCCGCTTTTCCAGGCCGACCTCCTTAAGTACACTCTCGGCGTCCAGCGGATTGCGGCAGATCTGCGACGCCAGCTCCACATTCTCCAACGCGGTCAGATTCTGCACCAGATTGTAAAACTGGAAAACAAATCCGATGTCATTCCGCCGATAGGCTGTCAGCTTTTTCTGGCTGTACTTCGCGATATCCTTCCCATCCACAAGGACGCGGCCGCTGCTCGCGGAGTCCATCCCGCCCAGGATATTCAAAACAGTCGTCTTTCCCGCGCCGCTCGGCCCGACAATGACGACGAATTCCCCCTTACTTATCTCAAAATCTATGCCGTCCACCGCATGGATCTCCACCTCGCCCATGCGGTAGACCTTCGTCACCTGCTCCAGTTTGACATATGCATCCATGAAAACTCCGTTTCCTTTCGAAGGCACAACCCACTTTTTCTGAACCCGGTTTTTTGCTCCTGTTTCTTTTCATTTTAATTATATCAGGGAAAACATGCAATCATTTTATGAAAATTTAATAAGCTGCCGCAAAATTGCGGCAGCTGTCTGTGTTGAAATTTCAGGCGTTTAGAATCGAAATCTCTCACCGCTTTTCCAGCGGCAGATACGGCATATGGTGCCCGACATATTTGTAAGCGGGACGAATGATCTTCCCTCCATTCACCAACTCTTCCATACGGTGAGCGCTCCAGCCGGCTATCCTGGAGATGGCGAAGATCGGCGTGAACATTTCTCTCGGAATGCCCAGCATGGAATACACAAAGCCGCTGTAGAAATCGACGTTGCAGCAGATGGGCTTGTGCAGATTTTTCTCGCTCGTCAACACCTCGCGCGCAAGCCGCTCCACGTCTTCATAGAGTTTAAATTCTTTTATCAGACCCTTTTCCTCTGAAAGTGATCTCGCATATTCCTTGAGGATTACTGCCCTCGGGTCTGAGAGGGTATAAACCGCGTGACCCATTCCATAGATCAGCCCTCTGCCGTCAAATGCTTCTTTTCGTATGATTTTTCTCAGATAGTCAGCGAGCTGTGTCTCATTTTCCCAGTCGCTGACATGCTCACGGATATCCGAAAACATCTGCTCAACCTTCAGATTTGCGCCGCCATGCTTCGGTCCCTTCAGGGAGCCCAGAGACGCGGAAACCGCCGAATAGGTATCCGTCTCGGTAGAGGAGACTACGTGGGTTGTGAAGGTCGAGTTATTGCCGCCGCCGTGCTCCGCATGAATCACAAGCGCAATATCCAGCACCCGGGCCTCCAGCTCCGTATACTGTCCGTCCTCCCGAAGCGTGCGCAAAATATTTTCCGCCGTGGAAAGCTTCGGATCCGGATAGCGGATGAGCAGACTTTCATCGTCGTGATAATGCTTGTGCGCGTGGTACGCGTACACTGAAATCAGCGGCAGCGTGGCGATCAGGGACAGGCTCTGGCGCAGCACATTCGGAATCGAAATGTCGTCCGGGTTTTCGTCATAGGAGTAAAGAGTCAGCACGCTTCTCTGCAGCGCGTTCATCAGGTTCTCACTCGGTGCTTTCATAATGACGTCGCGCACGAATTTATTCGGCAGCTCGCGGTACTGCGCGAGAAGCTCCAGAAAGGAATCCAGCTGCTGGCGGTTCGGAAGGGCGCCGAAAAGCAGCAGATACACCGTTTCCTCGTAATTAAAACGCCGCCCCGCGAAGCCGTCTTTCAAGTCCATGACATTATAGCCCTGAAAATAAAGTTCACCGTCTGCCGGGATTTTTTTACCCTTTTCTGTTCGAAACGCTACGACGTCGGAGATCTCTGTCAGCCCGGTAAGGACGCCTTTGCCGTCTGACTCACGCAGGCCGCGCTTCACATCGTATTCCGTATACAGATTCAGATCAAACTCGCTGGAAATCAGGCAGTATTTCGCCAGCTCCTCCAGCCTGATGTCGCGGATCTTTTTTTCCCTCTCGCTGATTGCCATAATGTCCTCCTCTTCTGAAAAATTCTTCTGTTCTGAAAAACGGATCCGGGATTTGCCATTTTGCGCAAGAAATCATTCCTGGTGCAGAATATCGTTTCTCGTGCAGAAAATCACTCCTGGTGCAGAATATCGTTCCTGAATATTCTCGTGGAACGACGTAAGCCGTTTTCCTCTTGAACAATTTTTGTCCGATAGAAAAAGTCAGCGGACTTTCCTGCCGGACAAAAACAGATGGCCCGGCATTCGCGTTTTCGTGCACCCTGGCATTGTACGCTTCGCCCGCCATCCTCGCCGGTTATCCTTATTGATATTTCCATCGTCATAGCTCTCCGCCATCTATTATACACGGATGGCAGAATTTTGCAACGCTCTTTTTCAACACGTCTGATCACAGCAAGTCATATTATTACAGGTATGAAGCCATTTCATCCCGAAAGCAGGCAGCACTGACTGCATCTTACCTCATCAGGAAAAGGACTCCCATTCCGATCAGCGCGGCCAGCAAAAATACAGCAAGCATAATCAATACAACCTGGGCAGGCGTGATACCATCCCCCTGCTGCCTCTCATCCCGCTCCCAGGAGTCCTCCCAGTCTTTTTTTACTTCCCGCTCATATCTGTTCATCAGTGTCTGCCTCCTCCCGGCTCAAATGTTCCAGGCTGCTCCAGTGCCGAATGGAATTCTCCAACCGCGCTAACGTATCCTGACGAATCGTGTAACAGATACGTTTTCCTTCTCTGCGGCAGGCAACCAGGCCGCTTTCACTTAAGACTTTCATATGATGGGACATCGTGGACTGCACGACATCTACCGATTTAAGCAGTTCGGCTGAGCACATCTCCCTCTCCGAAAGCAGATTCAGTATTTTCAGGCGGTTCTCATCCGACAGAGCCTGGAAAACGATGAGCATTTCCCGTTCTGGAGAGGTTTTATTTCGGGAGGGCTTGCTTTCTCCCAGAGCTTTTTCTTTTGGAACAGGTTCTTTTATTGGCCTCCCTTCAGGGGCTTTATCCATTAAAGCTTTGTTTTTCGGAAATTTTTCTTTTGAAGGCTCCTCCTTAGCTGTTTTTTCTTTTGAATATTCCTTTTTAGAGGTTTTCTCTTTTGAATTTTTTTCTTTTGAGGTTTTTTCTATTGGACGCATCTCTTTCAATAACTCATCAGCCACCTTTATTTCTTTGATGGCTTTCCGGTTCTTTTTCTCTTTCTTCTTCTTACCCATAACAAGAATCTCCACTATACTATAAACGATAAATGATCATGGACGCCCTCTGCTGCCTCACCAGTGCAGATGACAGGAGCCCCTGTATGGTTCCGTTATAACAGAAAAACATTGATTTGACAATCCCTCCACCATTGAATCTTTTCTTAGCGAATCTTTTCCTATATGCGAAATAAGGTTACTGCTCATAACCCGGCGAAGGTGTGGCCAGGCATAACGCCCTTGAACCGGCGGTTGGAAAAAGCCCGGGAAGAATGGAGCTTTCCCGGGCTTTTTGGTATCACACTGTACTGATTGACATAGATGCAGCTCCGTTTCTTTTATGACTCTGTGTCGACAGCCGTCTATTCTTCCGTTTCAGCCGCGTCCGTTTCTTCTTCTGTCTCAGAAGCGTCTGTTTCTTTCTCTGTCTCAGCCGCATCCGTCTCTTCTTCTGTCTCAGAAGTGTCTGTCCCTTCTTCTGTTTCAGTTACGTCCGTCTCTTCTTCTGTCTCAGAAGCCTCCGTCTCTTCTTCCGTCTCGGTTTCGGTCTCCTCCTCCGGTACCGCGACCAGATCATAAGCCGTGTAGCCAAGCAGAGTCGTTACTGTGCTGCCTGAAAGTGTATGGACTTCCGATGAGTCTCCGAACCGCACGTAATAATTCCCGCTGTCATCCGTGTCGCCGATATAAAAGGTAACTGTCAGTTCCATCGTCTCTGCTTCCAGCTCTGTCCCGGTCTCAGATTCATCCTCAGAGTCTGCTTCCGACGCCTCTTCTTCTGACGCTGTTTCTTCTGACGCCGTTTCACCCTCTGACTCTTCCTCCGTCTCGACCTCTTCCTCATAAGTGATCGTCAGAGTCACAGCAGGCTCATCGAGGCCATATTCTGAGAAATCGCTGCAATTGTGGTCGAGGAAATCTACATAGGCGATCCCTGCAACCGTGCTTGTCAGAGTATCCGCCGTATCAGAATCCGCTTCAACGCCTTCGGCGAGCTCTTCGTCTGTGACCTCCGCATCTCCCGCATCGTCCTCGCTTACGCCGCTCACCATCCAGACGGAATCCTCTATATAGAGATCATAGCTCTCTCCGTCGGCCGTCTCCACGCTGATCCCGACAACATCGGAAGCCAGAATGGACGGCAGTTCTTCACTTTCCGCATAATCATAGAGATCATCCGAAAAACCGCTACTTAAATCCGTGCTGACCGTATATACCGTCGCAGTATCCTCATTCAGCATCAGATAATCGTTCCCGGTGGACTCGTTGTTGCTGCCGATCGTAATGATGGTCTCATTCCCGTCCGCGTCCGTCAGGGTAATCAGATTCTGCGGATCGTCAAAACCGTACTCGGACACGTCCTCGATCTCCGTCAGCGTCCGCAGAGACTTCAGTTCTGAGAGCTCCGAGAGCGGCGAAAGCAGCGCCGTAGTATTCACCGGGAAGGTATCGTCATCATCCTTCTGCCAGGTATCGTCATCCTGCAGCGTAAATGACACTTCCTCTCCGTCTATCAAAAAGGAAATCGCCGTGAGCGTGGAGGTATCCACTTCGAGAATCGTCTCGCCCGCTGCCGCTTCCTCCTCGGCTTCTTCCTGTTTCTGGTTGTAAGAGCGCAGACCAAAGTAAGCTCCGCAGAGGAGAACAATCACCACTACGCCCGCGATCAGTTTTACGCTTTTTTTCTTCATAAAAACCTCCCAACTATCTCTTTCTCCGGCTCATCCAGATGCCAAGCCCGATGAACAGAATCAGCAGCGGCAAAATAATAGTCGTCACAAGACCCCAGAAGTTTACAGAAGCTGTGGTCAGAGTCAGATAATCCACTACGGTACTCTTTGACGGTACGGATACAGAGCTCTCCTGGTTGCATGCCCAGCTCACCGTATTTACAAGCAGCTGGTAGTTCCCGCCGGAAACTGCCTGGTTCACAGAGTCATTCGCAAGAGCGGATGAGGTATAAATAGCGATCCTGGTCTCGACTTCTTCTGCGGCTTCCTCCGTCTCCGTTTCGGTCTCCATCCCGGCAGCTGCATCCTCACTCTCGCCTTCCGCATCTGTCTGGCTCTCGGTCTCTTCCTCCTCCGTCTCTTCGGTTTCGGTCTCCGTTTCCACCTCAATACTGTCAATCCAGCTGTCCAAGTCAAGGTCTTCGTCTACCGTTGCCGTCTCTTCGAGCAATTCATCCGTCAGCTCGACAGCTTCCGTAATAATCACGCCCAGATCAAACGGCCCGCTGATATCGTCCTCTTCCTGTGAGTATGTGGTCATGCTCTGTACATTGACCTTCGAATACGCCTGATCAGAGGTTGTAAGCACACTGTCAATCGTCAGCGTATCGCGCGCGTCCTCTGTCGTCTCAATCCCCTGCGCCGACGCGAGTAAGACATAGGAGCCCGCGCTTGCCAGGTCAGAAGAAACATCCGTACTGTTAATATCCGGCAGCAGGTAATACAGATACTGAGAATAATAGTAATTCGCGTTGCCCTCAAAGACAATGCCCTCTACCAGCTCTGTCCCGTAATAAGCAAGCACTGTCGCCAGATTCGGCAGTTCTTCCGATGTATAGTCCGTAATGATAATCGCACTCCCGCCGCGCCGCAGATAATTCAGAATCATCTGCGCCTCCGCAGAGGAAATATCCGATGTCGGAGAGAGAATCAGCAGACAGTCCGCATCCTCCGGTACGCCGTCCGATGAAAGAAGGCTCAGCTCCTCGATCTCAATATTTTCCTTCTCAATTGAAGTAGTCAGCGTGTCGGTCAGCTCCAGCTCGTTGTGACCGGTCAGCGTATACAGCTTCGGGATGTCATCACTCACCAGAGCCGCGATCGCGCTGGTAATCTGTCCCTCCGCGTCAAACCCGGTCGTCGTACTCGAGTAAGAATAGTAGCTATAGCTGTATTCCACCTCGTACATGTCATCATACTGGATGACCTTGCTGTCATCGCCGCACACAATAATAACGCTGTTGTCCGAAACAGACTCATCCGTGTACTGCAAAGTAAATTGCGGGTAAAGCACCGGATCCTTCTCCACAACCGTCAGATGTGAGGACAGATCGTTGTACCGCTCCAGAAGCCGGGACACTGTCGAATCACGGTTGCTGTCCTGGAGAATATAGTAGATCGTCACATCCTCCGTCAGACCTTCCACAAGCTCCTTTGTCGTATCTGTCAGCACCGAAAGCTGCTGTCCGCTCAGGTCAATCTGCGTATACTGCGAGGGGATCTGTCCCACTATCAGATTGATCATAATGACCGCTACAATCACGATCAGAGACAGGACGATGCTGTAGGAGCCGTGTCTCAGCTGGCGAAAATCCCTGATCTTATCCGCTTTACCTGCGTTCCCTGCTTTTTTCCCGGACTGTTCCGCAGCCGGCTTCGCGCCATCCTGGATTTCGGTCTCGCCATCCGGCCCATTTAGTCTTTTTTCACTCATTTTGTCCGTCTTCCTCCTCTCTGTCAGCTCCAGCGTCTCTTCTGGATCGTCTCGACTGTCAGGTACAGGAACACGCCGATCACAGAAAGATAATAGACTATACCGGTGATATCAAAAATGCCGCTGTAAAAATTGGTAAACTGATCGGACAGGTCAAATATACCCAGAATGTCCTGGATCAGGCCCTCGTAAACAGTGCTGTTTACCATATAGACAATGACTGCCGCTGCCACGCCTGCCACAAAGCAGATTGCTGTCAGGACAACATTTTTGATAAGCGAATAAATCAGCGCGGCCGCCAACACGATCAGCGCCAGAATGATAAAAAATGACGCGATCGCCGTATCCGGGATCAAAGACGCAATGCCATCAATAATGTAGCAGACAAACAGTGCCAGAAAGGTGAGCACTGCCGCGATGACCTGGCTCTCCGTGATGGATGAAACAAACAGTCCGATCGCCAGGAAGCTGCAGCCCATCAGGAAAAATCCGAACATCGCCGTATAGGTCTCCGCAAAATAGACCGTGCCAAACTGAGACATAATCAGCGGATAGAGGGCCATAATCAGCATCGGGATCAGATAAATCGTCGCGAGTGCCAGGAATTTTCCCATCACAATATCGGTCACGCTCACGGGAGCCGTCAAAAGCAGCTGATCTGTCTTCTGCTTCTGCTCCTCCGCGAGCACACGCATGGTCAGCACCGGCACCGCAATCATAAATACAAACAGGATGCAGGAAAGCACGTAAGCAAACTTCGGCCAGCCCATGGAAAGATTATAATACGTAAAATAGATGCCGGTAACTACCAGCAAAAATGCCATAAACACATAGCCAATCATCGATGTCAGAAAGCCTCTGACTTCTTTTTTATAAATCGCCGCCATCTTGTGCCTCTCCTTCCTGTCCGTTATAGTCTGCAGAATCCGAAATCCCGTCACTGCCCGAATTCTTCCCAGTTTCAGAAATGCGGTCTTCATTTACAGAGGTCTCCGAATTTCCGGAATCAGGCACTGCGGCCGATCCATTCTTTTCCTTTTTCGGTCTGCCTCCGAATCCAAATCGTTTTTTTCTTTTCTCTGGCCGGCTGCGGATGATCCTCCGTCAGCTCCAGGAAGACATCCTCGAGGGATACCTGTGTATGCTGCATCCGAAGAATCGGCGCATTGTTCTGTGCACAGAGATAAAAAATCTTCTCCCGCAGATCATTGTCCGCGTCCGTCTTGATGACGACATCCACCGTCTCCGGCCCCGCCTCAGCAGAAGACTTCACGCTGATGGAATGAATCCCCGGAAGAGGCGCCAGCAGCCGCTTTACAGATGCCGCGTTTCCCCGAATCGTCAATTCCAGGGAGCCCGAACCGCGCATCAGGTTCATCAGATTCTCCGGCGTATCACTCGCCACCAGCTTTCCATGCGCGATAATCATGATATGGTCGCAGATCGCGCTGATTTCTGAAAGGATATGAGAGCTTAAGATAACGGTATGCTTTTTCCCCAGACTGATAATCAGCTCCCGGATCTCAATGATCTGTTTCGGGTCAAGGCCAACCATAGGCTCATCGAGAATGATGATGTCCGGATAACCCAGGATCGCCTGTGCCAGACCGGTGCGCTGCCGGTATCCTTTGGACAGGTTGCGGATCAGGCGGTTCTGCACCTGCGTCAGTCCCGTTGTCTGCATGACCTCCGCGATCATGGCATCCTGCTCCTTCTTTGGCAGTTTTTTCAAATCCGCCGCGAACCGCAGATACTCCAGCACTGACATCTCAGGATATACCGGCGGAATCTCAGGCAGGTAACCGATACACTTTCTTGCTTCCTCCGGCTCTTCTACGATATTGTGCCCGTCAATCACAACCTCACCGGCGGTCGGCGCGATATACCCTGTAAGAATATTCATCGTCGTCGTCTTCCCGGCTCCATTCGGACCAAGAAAACCATAGATCTGACCCTTTTCTACCGTAAAAGACAAATCATCTACCGCGGCATTCGAGCCGTAGCGCTTTGTAAGATGCTTTACTTCAATCAAGTCCTTCACTCCTGTTCTTTATAAAATTTTGTAACTGCGGGGAACACTTGATACCCTGATCCAGGCAGAAGCCTTTCCTGGCAGATGTTCCTGTAGCGTTCGCTGTCATGGATACAGCTATGTGATCAATCCTTTCACATGTCTTCACGCATGAAATCTCTTTTGTATTCTATAGAAAGATTGTGTCCAAACAGGGAAAAGACTGTGTCCATAATGTGACTTACAAGAAGTTCATGCTGCTTGCAGCAATGAACTTCGTAAGTCAACGAGCAGCTGGTTTTGCTGCGAGTATGACTTGCCGGAAGGAAAGCGCGCTTGCGGTAGTGAACTTCGCCCCCATTCTCTTCTGCCTTGTAGTTTTTCTGTTTTGAAATCAACAAAAAAACACAGGCATTCTGTAAAGTCTCTAAAATTATATGACATCTTATGATATCTTTTTTATTTTATAGTTGCATTTATAATTTAAATGCGATATAATACTTATGTTTCTTTAAATAATTTCCAGAAACTGCATGCGTTTTTGTATATTTACAC
>JAJQBS010000013.1 GCA_021203145.1 Lachnospiraceae bacterium
AATATTAGTGCTAATAATTGTGGTGCTAATAAAGTTGCTAGGGAAGTCAAGTTAATGAGAAACGGGCGTCTGTGAAACATATGGGAGGTGCAGGATGGAGGATCCTTTTGTAATTACGATTTCGCGTGAATTCGCGTCCCTGGGGCGTACGATAGCGCAGACTCTTTCAGATAAGCTTGGGATTGAGTTCTGGGACAGGGATATCGTAGAGGCGGCCGCGAAGCGTACAGGCCATTCGGTGTCGCTGGTCAGCGATGAGGAGGAAAGGGCAAAGAGCTCGTTCTTTTTGCGAAAGAATTACAGGATGAGTCTGACGACCTATAATATCAGTGATGAGATCTTTGAAACGGAGAAGAATATTATTCTTGACGCGGCTTCGAAGGGATCCTGTATTATTGTAGGGCGCTGCGGCGATTATATTCTGAGAGATTTTCCCAACCGCCTCAGTGTCTATATTTACGCGCCGTATGAAGCGCGTCTTAAGAACTGCATAGAGACTCTGATGATGGATGAGAAGACCGCCCGCCGGATGATACGCGAGGTGGATATGGCGCGCACGTATTATCAGAGAAAATATTGTCCGGAGGTTCGATCGCCCAGGGACAGCTCGGATCTGATGATTGACAGCTCCCGGTTTGGGGTGGAAGGGACGGCTGACGTGATCGTGCAGGCGCTTCGGCTTCTGCCGGAAAGGAACTGCTGACTGACCTGAGAAAACCGGCAGAAATACGCGTTTCGTTTTCTGCCGGAAAGGAACCGCTGACTGACCTGAGAAACCCGGCAGATGTACGTGTTTCGCTTCAGCAGGAAACGAATTGCAGGTCTTTTTTAGGAACCTGTCGCACAAATATTTCGTCATTGTAACAATTTTTTTTGATTATCTTTTTTTTATTTTTACGCTTATCTGTGGAGAATTTCATTGAAAGAATCCGGAAATGAGGCTATAATGGAACCCATTGAGATCATCGCCTCACCGTTTTGCGAAAGGTGAAGGCTTTGACTGACTGAAAACAGGGAGGTGGGGAAACATTGTGGTATGTCATGCAGGTTCAGACCGGTTCGGAAGAGAAGATCCGCATCCAGTGCAGTACACTTCTTTCACCGCAGGTGCTTCTGCAATGCTTTATCCCTTATTATGAAGAGCAGAGGAAGCTCCATGGGGAGTGGAATCTCCAGAAAAAGGTTCTTTTTCCCGGTTATATTTTTATGATTTCTGATCAGCTGGATGAGCTGAGGATTGGACTTCATAAAGTGCCGGGGATGACAAAGCTGATTGGCACGGGCGATGAAATCATACCGCTCACGGATGAGGAAGTGCTTTTCCTGGAAGGATTTTGTGGTGACAAACAGATCGCCGAGATATCCCATGGAGTCCTTGAGGGCAGTCAGGTGCGCATTCTCTCAGGACCTCTTACAGGGAAAGAGGCCCTGATCAAAAAGATTGATTATCACAAACGCAGAGCCTATCTGGAAATTCAGATGTTTGGCCGCATCCAGAAAATCCGGCTGGGACTTGAGGTCCGGATGGAGAAAATACAGAAACCGGATTCCGAATAGCGATAGAGGATCGTTCACATAGCGGCTGTGGATTGTTTGCATAGCGGCTGTGGAACGTTCACATAGCGTCTATGAATCGTTCACATTTACGGGAGACGACGGAAACCGTTTTACCAGACAGATCAGCCCAGGGGAGAGCAGCTCTCCCCTATCCGTTTGCCACCAGCTTTTTCAGGCGATCTACGAGTTCCTTAAGATCGGTGCCGTACACCGTGGTGACATCCATCAGCTCTCCCCGTTCCTGCTGCGTAATATTTGCACGGTCGGCGGTCTCCATGTCTGAGGTGGTCAGGAGTACTTTTCTTGTATTGATGCCGAACAGGTCGCAGAGGCCGCTCAGCTTGAAATAGAACCCTTCTTCCAGCCGTTTTGTGGCCTTGCACTCGACGATGATACTCTGAAATCCTTTTGTCAGCACCAGGTCAAGCTCATTGCTCACCGTATCGGATTCCCACTTGAAGCGGTATCCGCACGCCGCATCGTCAAACCATCCGGATTCGCACACTTCAAAGTAGACACAGATTTCCAGAATCGTTCCCGCCTTTGTGAGAAGCTCCTTCACGTCCTGGTCACGGTAACGAAAGCTGGTGATCTGCCCGTTCTTTTTTTCGGGAATTAAAAATGCGGTTCCCCCGATCTCTCCGCAGAGCTCGCTTATCAGTGCGAAAAGATTCCTCCAGTAGCTGTCCTTGGTGCTTTGTACTTTATCGGCGCCCATGCCGGGCTTTCGAAAATATTTGTCATAGTATTTTTCATGGTAGTTCCGCAGTGTTTCCAGACTGATCGGTTCCCAGGCGAGTCCTTTCTTCCGGTTTCTTTCATATTCCTCGCAAATATTACAGAATTCATTCCAGTTGCTGACGGCAAACGGCCGGGCACGGAGTTCTCTGTTTTTTCCGATATAGATGTTCCACAATTCCTTATAATACCGCCCGAGGGATGGGTAGTTGTATTCCATATCCTCTGCCTTGGCAAGACTGAACATTTCCTCTATTCCGAGATAGGTATGGTCATTGATGTAGGAAACATATTTGCAGGTCTCATTGCTGCTGAATTTTCTGGTTCTGCAGTCAAATTCAAAGTAAGGGAACCGCTGCCGCATGCTGTGTGCAAAATCGGCGTTTGATAAGGAGGAGGAAAACAGTGCAGAGGTTCCGTCAAACAGATCCGGGCTTTCCTTTGTGAGGTATTCCGCGTATAATCCAATGGCTTCATCAGCGGATTTGTTGTAGTGAATCTGAAAATCCGCAATCAGCTGTTCCTCTTTGAGGCTGTGGAAAAAGCTTCTCCAGGAATCTTTTCTGGAGTCATCTACGGAAGGACTTTCCACGATAAAGAAATTCTTTTCGCATCGGACGCCCTTTTTGTTCAGGAACTGGATGGTGCGGCGCGCCATATAGATGGGCGATTTTTCGTCTGTCTTCTCATCCAGATATAAAAGCCACAGGATCCTGCCCGGCCTGATGACAGAGGCGGAGGCAGCGTTGCGGAACATGAGGTTGTTCATCCGGTTGAGCGAGTCAGAGACTGCAAACGGCATCGCCAGAGACAGATCGTGCCGGTAGGTCAGGATGAAGCTGATTTTTTTACGAGTCTGTCATTATTTTTTTTGTAATCACGGAACTGATTTGCCTCAATGACGGGCCAGATATCGTGGTACAGCTGCGCCGTTTCCCCTGTAATCTCCTCCCGTGCCTGGGAGGTGCATTCCGAGAGAATATTCAGAAACCGTTTTTCATAAAGCCTGTACTGTCTGGAATAGGTCCGGCTGCCGCCAAGCACATTCTCGACGCAGAGGACAAATTGCTCCCATTCCCGTAGAGCCCTGGCTTTCATATTCTGCCCCTGCAGAATGCCCCGGATCCTGGGGATGCTTCCGTTCCGGACCGGATCCTTTCGAATAAACTCCTTCGCCCTGGAGCGGAGATACCGATGAAGCTCGACGGACATTCGGTCCAGCTCGTCCAGGCCGGAATCCGCGCTGCTGCCGGATTCCCACAGACCTTTGTCCCGGCTATAGCTGCCGGTGGAGAGCGGCGTATCCGTAGTAATTCTTACAATGCAGGGATGAATTTTGTGTTCCTTATCATTTACCTCGCATCGGTCCAGAATGCTCCGATAATACTCCTTTGACTGTGCCGGGGCGGTCCATCCCCCGGTCAGCTTTTCAAGCACCCACCGCCGGTGCTCCAGACAGATGAGCTGGTTCAGGACATCCTCGTTATCACCATCGTCCAGCACTTTAGCAAAGGCCGAAGCTGCCTCGGAGAGGTCTTCCATTGGGATCTGAAATTCCGCCAGCTTGTATTTGATGGAGAGCGCGTAGGAAGCGGATGAGAGATAGCGGTACGAATCCGACAGGAAGCTCTTCCTCTTTTCCGACAGGTCCCCGTTGATGGTTTCTTCCCAGCAGAGGTCGGTATTGAAGGCCATTCGGGTCAGCTCAGGGTCAATGTCCGCGATGGAATCAAAGCGGTTGACCTGGACTGGCTGGACGTCGGAGGGATCCTCCGGGGAGGCGTCCGACGTGACGATATAATAGATGGAATTTTTTTCCGAGGGCATCAGCACCTGTACGACATGGGAGAGCGCGTCCGCCAGCATTTTATTGCGAGAGTCATCTCCGGTGGAGATAAGAAAATAATGATATTTTTCATCGGGGGCTTCCGAGAGAAGGCTGATGAGGACTTCCTCCGCATCGCTGCCACCCGACAAAAGGCCTGCCTCGTCAGATTCGGAGAGCTCCTCAAAATTCAAAATCGCGTAAGCGTCATAGCATTTTTCCGGGGCGGAAGTATATTTGGCTGAAAGAGCACTCTGCCCGGGAATCTCTTTTTTGTCCGAAGCAGGATCGGCACCGCAGGAGCCGTCGACATTGACAAACTGCGGCAAAGCCGGCCGTTCCGCGAGATATTGCGTCTTTGCCTCCTGGATGTTGTGCCCGGCGACAGAAATATGTAATGCGTGAGAAAGCATCTGCCCCG
Source organism: Lachnospiraceae bacterium (assembly GCA_021203145.1). Taxonomy (GTDB): domain Bacteria; phylum Bacillota; class Clostridia; order Lachnospirales; family Lachnospiraceae; genus Choladousia. Next base: position 4,542 of record JAJQBS010000013.1, read on the forward strand.
CCTGCAGACACTGGTCAAGAAAGGCAAAGGCAGCCTCATCCCTGCCGATGACCAGCAGATTCATGTTCCTTTCTGTTTTCCCGATGTGGTCAAACAGCGGATCCCGGTACAGTAATTCCTGAAATGCCAGTGAGTATTTTGTGTTCATGTTATCCCCCTTCGTGACTGATCCCTGGTTCGGAGAAACCGGACTATCCCAGCTTTGCCATTTTGTGCCAAAACCGGGGACGGCACCCGCACCAATTGCGTAACGATTTTATCAAGTCCGGTTTTCATTGTACCATTGAACCAGGAAAAAAGAAAGTCAGTATTTCTTGACTTCGTTCAGGGGGAATGATAAAGTGAACGTGCTGTACGCTATGAAAGGGGAATGAGACGATGATTGATGAAAGAATAGAAGCTCTGCGCGTGCGGATGGCAGAGGCCGGGGTGGATGCGTATCTGGTGCCGACCGATGATTTTCACGGCTCGGAATATGTCGGCGATTATTTTAAATGCCGGGAATATATCACGGGCTTTACCGGCTCTGCGGGGACGGCAGTGATTACCCGGGATCAGGCGGGACTGTGGACGGACGGACGCTATTTCATCCAGGCTGCCGAACAGCTCGCGGGAAGCCAGGTGACGCTCTATAAGATGGGTGAGCCGGGGGTGCCGACCGTCCAGGAGTTCCTGGAGGAGCAGCTTGGCACGGGCAGCTGCCTGGGGTTTGACGGGCGCGCGGTCAGCACGGAGGAGGCCGGCGAGCTTTCCAGGCTGATGGAAGGAAAGCAGGGGAGCATCTGCGGCGGGCTTGACCTGATCGGGGAAATCTGGACGGACCGGCCTCCGCTTCCGTCTGCGGCGGTGATGGAGCTGGATGAGAAGTGGACCGGGGAGTCACGCGCGTCCCGGATTGCGAGGGTGCGCGCGTCCCTGACAGAGCAGGGCGCAGATCTGTTTGTCCTGACATCCCTGGACGATATTGCGTGGATGCTGAATATCCGCGGGGGCGATATCCATTGCTGCCCGGTTGTATTGTCCTATCTGGTCATGAGTGCGGACGAGATTTTGCTGTTTGTAAATGAAAAGTCCTTTCCGGATAAAGTCAGGCATGCGCTCGAAGTGGACGGGGTACGTCTGCTGCCGTATCATGCGGTATACGAGTACGTGTCCGGGATCTCTGCCGGGAAAAAGCTGCTTTTGTCCAGAAATAAGGCCAACAGCCGTCTGACCTCCCTGATCCCGGATGGAGTGACGGTGCTGGACCGGGAGAATCCGACGCTGCGCTTCAAAGCGGTGAAGACTCTGACGGAGGTGGAAAACGAGCGCGCCGCGCATATCAAAGACGGCGTGGCTCTGACAAAATTTATTTATTGGCTGAAGAAGAATGTCGGAAAAATCTCCATGACGGAGCTTGGCGCCGAGGAAAAGCTGTATGAGCTGCGCTCCGCACAGGAGAATTTTATGGGAAACAGCTTTGATCCGATCATTTCCTACGGCCCGCACGCGGCGATTGTCCATTATTCGGCAACCCCGCAGACGGATGTTCCGATTGAGCCAAAGGGGCTGCTGCTCGCGGATACGGGCGGTCAGTACCTCGAAGGGACGACGGACGTGACGAGGACCATTGTGATGGGACCGGTGACGGACGAAGAAAAGCTGTATTTTACGGCCGTGCTGCGCGGCACGCTCTCCCTCGCGGCGGCGAAATTCCGGTACGGCGCCTCCGGTCTGAACCTGGATTATCTGGCCCGCGGCCCGCTCTGGGCGCTCGGGAAGGATTTTAATCATGGCACCGGCCATGGGGTCGGCTATTTCCTGAATGTACACGAGGGGCCGAACAGCTTCCACTGGAAGAAGACGCCGACACGGAGGGCGGATACCGTCTTTGAAGAAGGGATGATTACCTCCGACGAGCCTGGCTACTATGTGGAAGGCGCCTTTGGCATCCGCCACGAAAACCTGCTTGTGTGCGTGAAGGATCAGGAGACGGAATGCGGGCAGTTCATGCGCTTTGAGCATCTGACGATGGCGCCGTTTGACCTGGACGCGGTCGTTCCGGAGCAGATGACGGCCCCCGAGCGGGAGCTTCTGAACGCTTATCACGCGCAGGTGTATGAAAAGCTTTCACCCAGCCTGGATGAGGAAGAACGACAGTGGCTGCGCGAGGCGACGAGGAAAATTTAAAGAAATGTGCAACAAAAAACCTCCCGGGATTCCGGGAGGTTTTTTAATCGTTCATTTTAGCGCTCCGTCCGACGCCCCTGTATTTTTATAATAGATATGCATCAGCCCCTTTAAAAGCAGTGCGTCGTCGAGCACGATTTCGTGGAAGCAGTGCGGTGTGATGGTGGAGGCGAGCCCTCCGGTGGCGATCACAGTCGTCTTCTCACCCAGCTCCCGCTCAATGCGGTCGATCATGCCGTCGATGCAGGCGGCGTTTCCGTGAATGACGCCGCTTTTCATGCATTCCGTTGTATTTTTTCCGATCAGCCGCTTTGGAGCCTCCAGACTGATGCGGGGAAGCTGGGACGTCCGGCTGACCAGGGAATCCAGCGATACGCGGATGCCGGGCAGAATCATGCCGCCGATATAATTTTTATTCCGGTCGATGACGGAGAGTGTGGTGGCGGTTCCCATGTCAATGATGACCAGGGGAGCCTCATGTTCCACGATCGCGGCGACCGCGTTGACGATCAGGTCACTGCCGACCTGCGCGGGATTGTCCATCAGAATATTCAGGCCGGTTTTCACGCCTGGTCCGACGATGAGGGCGTCGACCTGGGCGATTTTTTTGATCGCGTCGCGGAACTGATTTGTCAGGGGCGGCACGACTGAGGAAATGATGGCGCCCGTGATCTCGTCCCGGTTGATTTTGTTAAGCTCCAGTACGTTTTTGATGCTGATCGCGTATTCGAGTACCGTGCGCGACGGCGCGGTGGAGAGACGCTCTACAAAGAGAATGTCATGGCCGCGGCAGCAGCCGAGGACGGTGTTTGTATTTCCGATATCAATTGCGAGTATCATAGAAAATTCCTCCGAAAATCTTGTGCGGAACCGGGCAGGGAGTATTGCGGCGAAAGCTGAGCCCGTCTCGCGCGGCAGGCAGGAGACGTCAGGACGCATCCTGTCCATCCGCCGCGGCCCGCGATAAAACGTCCGTCATCCGGCGGCATGCTCCCGCCCTGCGGCGTGTGACGGCGCAGGCACAAAATGTGCCTTGTAGAGGGCGATGCCGACGGCTCCCGTGAGGAGCGTCGAGGAGACCATTTCGCATACAGCGTTGATCCCGACAAAGCCGCAGATGAATACAAGAATATTTTTCCCGCCGATCAGCCCCTGCATATATTCGGTACTTCCAAACAGCACTACGAGAGCGGTCATGAAAAACAGGGTGTTCAGAAAAGCAGAACAGAATCCGGTCACGAAGCAGGCCGCAGATGTATTTGCCAGCCTCCGTACGCCGCGGAAAATATATCCGAGGAGCAGCCCGTCCAGAAATCTTGGGACAAAGCGCTGAAGAAAGGCCAGGAATGGGTTGATGCCAAACAGGATCGCGCCCATCGCGCTGGTGCCTCCGACGCCGATGCACTGCAAAAAGCTGGTCAGTCCGAAAACGGAGCCGGTGACAGCGCCGCCGACCGGACCGAGTGTGATCGCGGCGATCGCCACGGGAATCACATTGAATGTGATTGCGAGAGGCCCGATATTCAGATATCCGAGCGGGGTGTAGGCCATGAGCAGAAGAATCGCGGTCATAAGGCCAAGGATGACGAGCTGTGTGGTGTTAAAGGATCGATTTGTGTTCATGATAAGTTTCCTCCTTGTTATTATTCCCTGCAGGAAGCCGGAAGAGACGCAACATCTCAGGCCGGGATCTGTCAAAAACAACCTGGACGACAGATCCCTTCGTCCGAGGCTACCCTCCATCCGGTAGGATGCCTCTTTCAGAATCGGATATGCGCATCTATGCCCCAAAGCGGGATACAATACAACTACCGCGCCAGTATACCACAGAAACGCTTTTTGGCACAAGAGGGAAAAATTTTTTACATTTTTTTATTTTTTTCGACAATCTGCGTTACTTTTTTACTTCTCAAACGTTTATATAGGGTGTCAGCCGAACCAGGACAGGGGAAAAATTTGGCAGAAAAGGTCGGATTCGCCCGAAAAGATTTCCTTGCAGGGGAAGGATGATGAGAGCTACAATATGACCAGAAAAATTTGAGGCGCCCGCGCCAGAAGATTTGGATGGTCAGAAAGCGGCGGTTTTTGCTGCCGGGGTACCTTATTGGATAAAGCAAGTTGCCAAAAAAATCAGAAAAGGGGAGTAAACATGGACAAGTTGAATGTAGCAATCGCGGACGATAACGGCAGGATGGTGCAGCTTCTGGATCACATCGTCAGCAGCGACGAGGAGCTGAGGGTTGTCGGAAGGGCAGGAAACGGAGAAGAGCTGCTTGACATTATCAGGGAAAAGAAGCCGGATGTCGTTCTTCTTGATATTATTATGCCGAAGCTTGACGGATTGGCGGTGATGGACAGGATCAATCATGAGCCGAACATGAAGAAGCCTGCATTTATCGTGATTTCCGCAGTCAGCCATCAGAAAACAACAGAGGATGCCTTTGAGCTGGGCGCAGAATATTACATCCTGAAACCGTTTGACCAGGAGACAGTCGTGAACCGGATCAAGCGGGTGCGTCTCAGGAGCGAGCGGGAACCCGTGCGGGCGAAGAAGGAGAGTATCGATGAAAACCCGGAGGAGCTGCAGGCCTACAACCTGGAAAGCGACGTGACAAACATGATCCATGAAGTGGGAGTTCCGGCACATATTAAAGGGTACCAGTACCTGCGCGACGCGATTATGATGTCGGTGCAGGACGACCAGATGCAGAATTCCATCACAAAAATTCTGTATCCGTCGATCGCGAAAAAGCATCAGACGACGCCGAGCCGTGTCGAGCGGGCAATCCGGCATGCGATAGAGGTCGCGTGGAGCAGGGGAAAAATGGACACAATCGAAGAGCTGTTTGGCTATACGGTCAGCAATGGAAAGGGAAAACCGACCAATTCCGAATTCATTGCGCTGATCACGGACAAGATCCGGCTGGAGAATAAAAGGAAAAGACAGGGGAATCGGTAGTTGAAAGGCGCGGACAGGGTGAGAAAGCTCCCCTGTCCGTTTTTATGAGCAGGGCCAGGCAAGGAGTTTTGCGGCTAAAGCCGCACCCGGCCCGCCACTTTTCTTTTTTTTATGTTGCAAGTTTTGCGTGTCTGGTATATAATACTCATCAGGCTTAATTCCGAGTAAATTAGTCGGTTTTAAAGATACGAGGAGGAATGAAATGTCGGAAACAATATTACAGGTAAAATCTTTATCGGTTCGGGTGGAGGAAAAGGAAATCCTTCACGGAGTCGATCTGGAGATAGGTAAGGGAGAGACCCATGTCCTGATGGGACCGAACGGCGCAGGCAAATCCACACTCGGCTATGCCCTGATGGGCAATCCGGGCTACGAGGTGACTGGCGGACAGATTTACTTTGACGGGAAGGATCTGGCGGAGCTTTCTGTGGCGGAGCGCGCGAAAGCCGGCCTGTTTCTTTCCTTCCAGAATCCTCTGGAGGTGCCGGGCATCACGCTGAGCAATTTTATTCGCAGCGCCCTGGAGCAGCGCACGGGAGAGCGGATTCGCCTGTGGGATTTTCGCAAAGAGCTCGAAGCGAAGATGGAGATCCTGCAGATGGACAAATCCTATGCAAAGCGTGACCTGAATGTCGGATTTTCGGGCGGTGAGAAAAAGAAGGCGGAGATTCTGCAGCTTCTGATGATGAAGCCGACGCTCGCGATTCTGGATGAGACGGATTCCGGGCTGGATGTGGACGCGGTGCGCACCGTGTCGCGCGGAGTAGAAGAATATCAGAAGGATAAGGACGGTTCCCTGCTGATTATCACCCACAGCACGCGGATACTCGAATCCCTGCATGTGGATAAAACACATGTGCTTGTGGATGGCCACATGGTGGCAGAGGGTGACGCTTCGCTGGTGGACGAGATCAACGCGCACGGCTTTGAGCAGTTTCTGTGAGCAGCTGTTCTAAGAACCTGCCGCCAGATAGCTGATGTTTCTGGGATTACCTGATACGCGAACTGCAGGTTCTGAAAGCTTGCCGCAGTAAGCTTTGGAGGATTTACGTAAATGAAGGAAAAAACCATGGTTGAGGACATCAACCGGAGTGTCTATGATATAAAAAATGAGGAGACGGACGTCTACCGCATGCGGGCGGGGCTGACGCCCGAGATTGTGTCTCAGATCTCGGACGAGAAGCACGATCCCGAATGGATGAGAGAGTTCCGGCAGAAGTCTCTCCAGATTTACAATAAGATCCCGGTGCCGGACTGGGGGCCTTCGATTGAAGGACTGAATATGGACAAGATCGCCACCTATGTGCGGACAAATACCGATATGAAGGCCAGCTGGGACGAGGTGCCGGATGATATTAAAAAGACCTTTGACCTGCTCGGGATCCCGCAGGCGGAGAAAGAGTCGCTCGCAGGCGTGGGCGCACAGTATGACTCGGAGCTGGTCTATCACAATGTAAGGGCAGATGTCGCGGCGAAGGGCGTCGTTTATACGGACATGGAGAGTGCCCTCAACGGCGAATATGCCGGGATGGTAAAGAGCCATTTTATGAAGCTCGTGCCTCCGACCGACCACAAATTTGCCGCACTGCACGGGGCAGTCTGGTCCGGCGGCTCGTTTGTCTATGTGCCGCCCGGCGTGAAGGTGGATATTCCGCTGCAGTCCTATTTTCGGCTGAACGCGGCGGGGGCCGGCCAGTTTGAGCACACGCTGATCATCGTGGACGAGGGGGCGGATCTACATTTCATCGAGGGCTGCTCGGCGCCGAAGTACAATGTGGCAAACCTGCACGCGGGCTGCGTAGAACTCTTTGTAGGGAAAAATGCAAGGCTCCGCTATTCCACGATCGAGAACTGGTCGAAAAACATGTACAACCTGAACACGAAGCGGGCGAGGGTCGAGGCGGGAGGCCGGGTCGAGTGGGTTTCCGGCTCGTTTGGTTCCCATGTATCTTACCTGTACCCGATGAGCATCCTGAACGGGGACGGCGCCCGGGCAGAGTTTACCGGCGTGACCTTTGCCGGAAAGGGGCAGAACCTGGATACCGGGGCGAAGATGGTGCACAACGCGCCGAATACCTCTTCCTATATGAACACGCGGTCTATCTCCAAAAGCGGCGGGATCAGCACCTTCCGCAGCTCTGTGGTAGTGAATCCGAAGGCCAGGCACAGCAAGTCCTCGGTTTCCTGCCAGTCGCTGATGCTGGACCGGATTTCGCGCTCCGACACCATACCGGCGATGGACATCCGCACGCCTGACGCGGACATCGGCCATGAGGCAAAGATCGGGCGTATCAGCGACGAGGCTGTCTTTTATCTGATGTCCCGGGGCATCCCGGAGGATGAGGCCCGCGCGATGATCGTCAGCGGTTTTGCGGACAATGTCTCGAAAGAGCTTCCGGTCGAGTACGCGGTAGAAATGAACAACCTGATCCGCCTGGAGATGAAGGGCAGTATCGGGTGATCTGGGAGAAAAACCCAGGCTGCACAAGGTCTTTGAAGGCTGCGGTTCACGAAACGGGGGAAGATGATCAGGTGATTCCATGATCGGCTCCTGGCTCCCTCAGGATCGGTGAACATGGCAGACCCGACAGACGGGTGTACCCAGTGAATACGAGGAGAGACAAAATGGGAATCAATATGACAATCAACCGGCTGCCTGCCCCGACCTGGAACTGGCTGCATGTGAATGAGGCTGCTTTAAGCGTGGCAGACACTCCGGCAGAAGGACAGGTCAAGGCGGAGACGCCGGATTCGATACAATATTATAAGGAAGAAACGACACCATCATGTTTTGCGCAGATTCCGACCGGGCTTGGCGAAGAACTGGACGCGCTTTTTACACAGTGCGGCGCGCTCACCCGCATCTGGGAGATCGCCCCGGGTGTAAAAGAAAGCGAGCCGGTTCGCCTGCATTTTTCTTATCAGGACGGCGCGGTCTGGCAGAATCGTATAGGGATCCTCGCGGGTGAAAACAGCGCGATCACTGTTGTCATGGATTTTTGCGGAGAGGTGGAAGGGTTTGCCGCCGTACAGACGAAAATAGCTGCCGGGAAGGGCGCGAAGGTGCGCCTGGTACAGATCCAGAAGCTCCAGGATGGATTTACGTTCCTGAACGACGTCGGCACCTCCTGCGGCGAAGGAGCACAGATTGAGACGATTCAGATCATGCTGGGCGGCGGAGATACCTACATGGGCATGCGCACCGACCTCGGCGCGAGAGCGGCCAGACTGGAGAGCAAAATCGGATATCTGCTTAACAAAAAAGAGTCGCTCGACATGAACTATCTGGCGTACCACACCGGGGCGAAGACCACAAGCCAGATGGACGTCTCCGGCGTCCTGCGCGGGGAATCAAAAAAGATTTTTCGCGGGACGATTGATTTCCGGCACGGCTCGGTCGGTGCAAAGGGCGATGAGAAAGAGGACGTCCTGCTGCTTTCAGACGGGGTGGCCAACCGCACAGTCCCGCTGATCCTCTGCGAGGAGGAGGACGTCGAAGGCAACCACGGGGCGACGATCGGGCGGCTTGACGAGTCGCTGTTGTTTTACCTTTCCTCGCGCGGAATTGAGGAAAAGGAAATCTATGAGATGATGGCGCGGGCGAGAATAGACGCACTCTGCGCGGATATTGCGGACGAAAAGACCCGCTGCCTTGTGCAGAGGTGCCTGGGGTGACATCAGAAATCCCTTTTGCAAAGGAGCCTGATGTGAGATCAGATTTTCTTTTGCGAAGGGCGCCCGGGGCAACATCGGAATCCCTATTGCAAAGGTATCTGAAGAAGATTTGAAAATAATGAATTTTGAAAGGAACACGACAAATGTCGGAAATGAACAGCAGCAGATGGAACATTGGCGATATCCGCAGGGACTTTCCCCTGCTTCAGAATACAGATTACGCATATCTGGACAATGCGGCGACGTCTCAGAAGCCCGTGCAGGTGCTGGATGCGGTGCGCGAGTTTTATGAGACGAAAAACGCGAATCCGTTCCGGGGGCTTTATCCTTTAAGCGAGGCAGCCACGGAAGCCTATGAGGACGCGCGGGAAACGGTGCGGGAATTTATTCACGCGAAGAGTACCGGGGAGATTATCTTCACAAGAAACGCGTCGGAGAGCCTGAACCTGGTCGCCTACAGCCTGGGCAGTATTCTGTTTCAGCCCGGCGATGAGATTGTGGTGAGCATTGCGGAGCACCACAGCAACATGCTTCCCTGGAGAGGAGCTGCAGAACGTGCAGGAGCGAAGGTGGTTTACCTGGAGTGCGGCGAGGACGGACGGTTCACGGAGGATATGCTCAGAGACGTGCTGACAGATCGGACGCGCCTGGTCGCCATCACGCAGGTCTCCAACGTATTTGGCCGGGAGAATGATATCAGGCGTTTTGCCCAGGTCTGTCATGAGAGAGACATTGTGATCGTAGCGGACGGCGCACAGAGCGTGCCGCACATGCCGGTCGACGTGCAGGATCTCGATGTGGATTTTCTGGCGTTTTCCGGGCACAAGATGCTCGCCCCGGACGGCATCGGCGTCCTCTATGGAAAGAAAAAATGGCTGGAGAAGATGCCTCCGTTTCTGAGTGGGGGAGAGATGATTGAGTCCGTCACCCGTGACAAAATCATCTATGCCGAGCTTCCGCACAAATTCGAGGCCGGGACCGTCAACGCAGGCGGAGCCGTGGGGCTGGCCGAGGCGGTCCGTTATATTCAGAGACTCGGCTTTGACTGGGTCGAAGAGCGGGAGCAGAGCCTGACGGCTCTGGCATATTCCCGGATGAAGGACATTCCTGGCGTACGCATATTTGGTTCCGATGATCCGGCAGATCATCACGGGATTCTGACATTCACGGTGGACGGCGTCCATCCGCACGACGTCTCCGAGATCTTAAGCGCATCCAAAATCGCGGTACGCGCGGGACACCACTGCGCACAGCCGCTGATGGGGCATCTGAAGGTCGGCTCCACGACCAGAGTCAGCCTTGCGTTTTACAATACAGAGGAAGAAATCCTGCGCTTCACAGAAGCACTTGGCCAGGTAAGGAGGGTCATGGGATATGGAGAATAGAACCTTTTACAATGAAATACTGATTGACCACAACCAGCACCCCGGACACAAGCACGAGCTTCCGGATGCGAACCTGGTACTCGAAGGCATCAATCCGAGCTGCGGCGACGACATCTTCCTCCATCTTAAGGTAGAAGACGGCACTATTGTGGATGGGGCGTTTGTCGGGGACGGCTGCGCGATCTCCCAGGCCTCCGCAGATATGATGCTCGACCTGGTCATTGGAAAATCTCAGGAAGAGGCACTGCATCTCGCCGACCTGTTTCAGCGGATGATCCATGGGGAAATCACGGAGGATGAGCTGGATGAGCTCGAAGAGGCCGGGGCATTGCAGGACATCTCACACATGCCTGCACGCGTAAAATGCGCCATGCTTGGATGGCGGACGATGAAAGAGATGATCGAGCAGGAGTAAAAAGAGGACAGACATCATGAACTACCGACACACCGTCTACGCCTGCTTCATTGGCTATATCGTGCAGGCCATCATCAACAACTTCGCGCCGCTTCTGTTTCTGACGTTTCAGTCGCAGTATGGCATCACGCTGGATAAAATCGCCCTTCTGACCGGCATGAACTTTGGCGTGCAGCTGTTGGTGGATCTGCTGTCCGCAAAATTTGCGGATAGAATCGGCTACCGCCCCTGCATCATCGGGGCGCACGTATTTTCTGCGGCGGGACTGCTCTTTTTAACGACTCTTCCTGATCTGCTGCCGAATGCATATATAGGGCTGTGCATTGCAGTGGCAGTTTATGCTCTCGGCGGAGGCCTGCTGGAGGTTCTGGTCAGCCCGATCATGGAGGCCTGCCCAGGGGATGAGAAGGCAAAGGCGATGAGCCTGCTGCACTCGTTTTACTGCTGGGGACATGTCGGCGTCGTCCTTTTGTCGAGCCTTTTCTTTTCTCTGTTTGCAATTTCGAACTGGAAAATCCTGGCCATCATCTGGGCGATTGTGCCGGTCGCAAATGGCTTTCTCTTTGCACGGGTGCCGATCGGCTCTCTGTTGGAGGAAGGCGAACAGGGCTACAGCATCCGGCAGCTGGCGTCAAAGGGGATTTTCTGGATTTTCATGCTGCTGATGGCCTGCGCGGGGGCCTGTGAGCAGGCCGTGAGCCAGTGGGCGAGCGCGTACGCGGAGAGCGGGCTGGGTGTGCCAAAGACGGTCGGCGACCTGGCCGGACCGCTGCTCTTTGCAGTGCTGATGGGCAGCGCCCGCTTGTTTTATGGCAGGTTCGGAGAAAAGATTGATCTGGAAAAATTCATGCTCATGAGTGCCATTCTTTGTCTGTGCAGCTATCTGATCATCGGCTTGTCCTCCCTGCCGGTTCTGGGCTTTTTAGGCTGCGCGCTTTGCGGCCTGTCCGTCGGCATCCTCTGGCCTGGAACCTTTAGCCTCGGCACAAAGGGCATCCCGAAGGGCGGCACGGCGATGTTTGCGCTCTTTGCCCTGGCAGGCGACGTCGGCTGCGGCAGCGGGCCGACCTATGTGGGGATGATGGCGGAGCACTTCAAAGGACAGCTGAATCTGGGAATCCTTGCGGGGATTATTTTCCCCGTTTTACTGCTTGCCGGGCTGGTGTTGGAGAGAAGAGCGGCAGGGAACGTACACGGCATTGGTTAAAAAGCTATTGAAAAAAGCCGGATTTGTATTGACGTACGTTTAAAAGTACGTTATACTAAAAAAGTAAAACGCTTCGCGTGCATTACAGTATCTGAAGTAAATATCGTTAATTTGCGCAGCCTATTGTTCTGATGCATCTGAATGATTTGACGTTGCAGAAGGAAGGAGGATCTATTATGACCGCAATTAATGCTACTACAGCCAGGAAGAATCTTTATCAGCTTATTTCTGATGTGAATACAAGCAGTATGCCGGTGACAATTACAAACAGCAGAGGCAGGAATGCAGTATTACTTTCAGAGGACGATTGGAATGCGATACAGGAAACCCTTTACCTGAACTCTGTTCCGGGTATGGCAGAAAGCATCCTGGCTGCGAGAAAGGAGCCAATTGGTGACGCACAGGTTTATGAAGAGGATGAAGAATGGTAAAATATCAGGTGCGATTTTCCAGACAGGCACAAAAGGATAAACAATTAATTCAGGGAGCCGGACTGGAAAGAAAGGCCAGGGAGCTTATAAAAATTATTTCGGAGGAACCTTTTCGAAATCCTCCGCCTTACGAGAAGCTGATTGGAAACTTCGCCGGCTGCTACTCCAGGCGTATCAATTTGCAGCATCGTTTTGTATATGAGGTTCTTGAAAATACAGAGCAGCTGACAGACGAGAACGGAGTCAAGTATGAGGGAATCGTCAGAGTATTGCGGATGTGGACACACTATGAACGACTGTGAGAGGAAGATGTAAGAGCATGTTTAATGGGATTACCCGAAAGATTTATGTGGAACTGGCGCCGCCGACGGAGCAGGACAATACCTCCGCCGAGCGGCGCATTTTGTCTGCACTGGAAGCGGCACTGCAGTCAGAACGGGAACAGTCAGGATGCCATTTAGTGACAATGCCGCTTCCCATCATGCGTAAGCTGCATCCAATGTGTGAAACGGCCGCCTGGAAGCTCACGGCCTCCCTTGCCTGGGATGGCTGCCGCTGGGAGATGGTCGCTCTGGAAGCAGGTGACACCTCGATGCATCACTATGGCCTCGCGGTAGACCTCGGCAGCACGACGCTAGTGATGCAGTTGGTGGACTGCAATACCGGCGAGGTGGTTTTGCAGGAAGGCGCGTATAATCAGCAGATCGCGTACGGGGAAGACATCCTGATGCGTATTTTTTACAGCAAGGACAATCCGGAGCATCTGGAAGAGATTCGCCTTGCGACAGTGAACACGATTGTCGAACTGATGAAGCGGTTAGAAGAAAAGACGGGGATTCCTCTTCGGACAGATCTTCGCAAAGCTGCAGACGCCTGCGAAAAGATGGGTCTGACAGGAGACAATCCTTTGGCAGGCCAGTGCATCTCCATGGTCGTGGCAGGCAATACCACAATGACACATTTTCTGCTCGGGCTGGACGCATTCTGCGTATTTTCCGCGCCCTACGCCGTGCAGACAGATCAGCCAGGATTCATAAGGGGACGGGACCTGGACATTCCGGTCACCGGGTATGTGTATTGCTATCCTTCCAGGGCAAACTATCTCGGAGGCGATATCATCAGCGGGATGGTGGCAACAGGCATGTATCGGAAAAAATCCATTTCGCTGTTCTTTGACGTGGGTACGAACGGGGAGTTGGTGGTCGGCAACCGCGATTTCCTGCTCTGCGGAGCCGGTGCGGCGGGACCTGCTCTGGAGGGCGGCGTCGTGAAGACCGGAATGCGGGCGGCGGACGGCGCGGTGCAGCATGTACGGTTTGTCCGTGCGGATAAATGCACAAAAAATTTCACTACATTTTTAATAGGAAGAAACACCTACATGGCAGAACTGGACGTCATCGGAGGCGGAGCGCCGAAAGGGATCTGTGGTTCCGGCATTGTCGATCTGATTTCGGAGTTGTTTCTGTACGGCATAGTCGACCTGCGGGGACGCCTGGTGCCGGAAGCATCGGACGCGGTCGTCTGGTCTGTCCCGGGAGAATCCGGGCAAGAGGATTCCCGGCCAGAAGACTTTGCCGAATACTCCTTTCGATACGCCCCGGGTCTTTCTTTCTACCAGAGTGATATCAGCGAGTTTATCCGCACAAAGGCGGCTGCCTATACGATGATGGAATATCTTTTGTCCGAAACCGGAATGACACTGGACGATGTGCGCGATTTTCACATGGCAGGAGCTTTTGGCACGCATGTAAACAAGGAATCTGCAATTAATATCGGGATGTACCCGGACGTGGAGCCGGAGCGCATTCATGCCGAAGGAAATACATCGCTTGAAGGTGCGAAAAGGCTGCTGCTTGACCGAAGCATCACGGAAGAACTCCCGGATATTCTTGACCTGATGACTTATGTGCAGTTCGGTGCGGTGGAGGATTTCCTGGAAAAAATGACAGCAGCCTCCGCACTGCCGCATACGGACATCGAGCGCTATCCGTCTGTGAAAGCGCGGTTGATGAAAAAACTTGTAAAAGTATTGGAGGAGTAGAAATGGATGTATATGAAAGCCTTGAGCAAAGTTTGCTGGAGGCGATTGCGATTAAAAATGAAGAAGTGCCGCTCACCAGAAGAGAAGGCATGCCTGCGGAAACATACTATGTTGCCGACAGCGAGCGAAAATTGATTGAAGAGATTGTCCGGCTGCGTAAAGAACAGAATATCTCACAGGCTCATTTGGCTACGATGACAGGTTATCAGCAGCAGGCTATTTCTCGATTTGAGCGAAAGAAGAACAGCCCTTCGCTGCGATTTTTATTAAACATCCTCAACGCTCTTGGCTGTGACCTTCAGATTGTGAAACATGAGGCGGGTCAGGAAACGGAATCATGCATTTTTTGACCCGAGATTTTGCCAACTTGTGCCAAAAACATGGATATGCGTCCTAATAGATGTAATAGAAATCCGCGTCCGGATACTGCGCGAGGATTTCGGCGGCCTGCTCTTGTGTACACTGGATGTTTTGCAGATTCGGAATTTCGTCAAGCCCGTCATAGCTTAAACAGGTGCTGGAATAAATCTTCAGGGTACTCAGCGCCTCCAGCGATGCCAGCCCCTGGAAATCAGCGATCGTCGCGTCCTTAATATCAAGATTTTGCAGCGCGGGCAGATCGATGGAATCAAGAGAGACGGCTGCCATATTTCCTACAACCACGCCAAGGGATTCCAGGGTCGAGAGGGCAGAGATCTGCCCGAGAGCCACACTGCTCAGGTGATGGACGAAAAGCGAGATCAGCGAGGTCTTACTGAGAGCGACAATCGCTGCGTCTGTCAGGTGGTCGGCCTCCAGATAAACCAGATGCTCCAGCGAGGACAGCGGCGTATAGTCCGAAAGATCCACATCGAAGATGTTCAGCTCCTCAAGGGCACAGCTCTCCAGACCGGCAAGGGAGCGGACACCGGTCGAGCTGATATTAAGACTTTTCAGGTTTTCCATGGTGGCGATTACTGTAATATCAGATATCTCCAGTCCTGCGAGGTTCAGGGAACGGATCGTGGCATTTCCTTCCAACGGCGATAAATCTGTCAGCGGATTGTAGCCGATTCCCAGCTCTGAGATCGAAAAGCTGCCGTCTGCAAGGACGGAAATGTCAGAGATCTGCTGTCGGTACAGGCAGAGTGTCTGCAGATTCGGCATGTGTGTGAGATCTTCCAGGGAAGAGATCGTGCCTGTCTGTTCGTAGAGCCCGCTTTCCCGCATTTCGTCATCGTAGACGTACGGATAGTCTCCCTGAAACCAGATCTCCTCATCGTCCGAATATATCTGAAGCCCGATAATGTGCAGGGAGGTAACTTTTTCCAGATCCTTCTCCGTGATTGTCTCCGTGTCGTCCATCCCGAGCTGACTGCGGACAGCCTCCTCGATCAACGGCTCGGTGAATGTGTAAATGGCATCCTCAGATAAGGTACTGCCTGTAGAAACGGAACGGTCTGCAGAATCCGCATCGTCCGTGAAAGCCGTGCTGTCTGCGGAATCCGCACTGCCTGTGGAATCAGAACTGTCTGTGGAATCCGCGCTGCCTGTGGAATCTGAACTGGCAGAGGAATCCACGCTGCCTGTGGTTTCCGCGTTTTCAGAGGAGCTTCCGGCTGTCAGAGCCGAGTGGCTTCCCTGGTTCATCCAGACGGCGGCTGCCACAAGGAGGATGCAGAGACAGACGATCGCGGCAATGCCGGCTTTTGAGAACCGGTGGTTTTTTTGATGGGAGAGGGACCACACGGAGCCTTCCCTGTCCGTTTCTGCCTCGGATGCTGCCCGGCCGTTTGCTTCAGCCCTGTCCCCGTCGTCAGCCTGAATCTGCGGAAACCGTACGGCCAGAAGGTCTGAGAGCATTTCGTCCGCACTCTGATAGCGCCTGTCCGGATCAAACATGGTAGCCCTGCGGATGATACGCGCGACCGGCTCGTCAAGCTCGGCCAAAAGCGCCTCCTCCGGCGTATATTCGCCGGTCAGACAGTATAGAAGCACGATCCCCAGAGAATACAGGTCGCTTCGGACGTCACACTGCCGGTAGCCAAACTGTTCGGGCGGCGCGGTCAGCTGAGTCCCCATCACAAGCGTGTCATTGCGCTTATTCGGCTGATAAAAGCGTGAAATACCCAGGTCAATAATATGGCACCCGCCGTCCGGGTCCACGATGACGTTCTGCGGCTTGATGTCGCGGTGGATCAGAGGAGGCGTCATGGAATGAAGAAAGCGGAGCAGCTCCGTCAGCGCAATCAGATAGTCAAGGGAACGCGTAAGCGGGATGCCGGGCTCTCCATAATTGGTCTCGCACAGATCCTCCAGAGTCCTGCCCTCTATATAGGTACGGATATAAAACACCTCTCCATCGGGGGCGTCGCTTTTCAGCAAAATGGCGGACGGAAACTGTTCCGGGTACCAGGAATCCTTCTGGGCGTGGATGACGTCCAGAAGCTTCTGCTCATTTTTAAGCTGCACGGCGTATTCCGGATCGGAAGCTGTTTTTAAAAGATACAGAAGTCCTGTATCTTTTTTTCGGAGCAGATAAGTGCCGGAACCGGCAGAATATTTCAGGCAGGATTTCATCTCATAGACAGCCGCCAGGTCATTGGGAAGCGAGAGGGGCGTCTCATCAGACCACGGATTCATGACTCTTTATTCCCCCCCCCGATTGGCTTTGTACAGCGGCAGCTCGCCTTCCTGAATGAGCAGATCATTGGCCTGCTGCATGGTATATTTTTTCTCAATTGCAAAAATAATCGCCGCGTCGCGCTTTACTTTTGGATAGAGGACGCCGCCTCTGGCAAGCCGCAGCAGCTGGTTGGTCTCAGTGAGTGTGGCGGACACGCACAGGCTGATGCGCAGAACCATATTGCGCCCGGGCATCTTCTGGCCGCTCAGGACATGATAAAAATAAGACCGCTCGATGCCGCTCTCCATAATGACGTCACCGGGGGCTTTTCCGTGCTTTTGCATGACAGCATAAAGAAAATGGCAGAAAACCGGCTCCTCCTCGTGGTCATGCCAGTTTTTTGTCACTTCGGAAAAATCATTCGACTTTTTTATCATCGAAAGAAGCTGGGATGTCGTGATGTCATTTTTGTGTTGTTCGGACAAAGCAATCCCTCCTCGGTGCGCAGCTGAAGTGTCCATCTGCTTTATTTTTTACGGGTTTTGGCTGCAGGCTTTTCTGAGTTCTGCACGTGCGTTTTTGTAATGCCGATGCGGCTTCATCGGCCAGGTAAATCCCGGCCCGGACTGCACGGTGAGAGCCGTGCGGGGAAATAGTCGACAACTATGAAAGACAGTATATCACAGTTTGGAAAAATCGTAAAAACGTTTCGCGCTTTTTGAAAAAAAGTCTTCTCGCAGGACACAAAAAATCTTTTTTTGGGACACTGGGAAAGGAAACGGCAGAATTTTCGTAGACCGGGGTGGAAAAAATACTGAAAAAAATTTACGAAGTCTTCTTTTAGGACACCATTAAGAAAGCTGAAAGTGATATCATCCCGGTATGTGCTATATCTTTCAAGTTTTTTCTCTTTTGAAGACCCAGGATGCACATCAAGTAAAGGAGGCTTTTTTATGAGGAACAAAAAGAGATTTACGGCGCTTATTCTGGCGGCGGTTCTGGTATGCTCACAGGTGAGCATGGTAGGAAGCCCGGCTACGGCGGAAGAGACCGAGCTGACGACAGAGGCGTCCACAGTTTCGGAGGCCGATGACGATACGACCGAAGAAGAGACGGCAAACGAGACTCTGGTGGAGTCAGAAGAAAGCGCAGAGGATGAGACAGTCGCGTCAGCGGATGCCACATCAGATCCTGCCGAAGAAGGTTCTGACAGCGATGAAGCCGTGACGGAAGACGCGTCCGAGAGCGGGACAGAGGAAGACTCTGAGGCCGGCACGGAGGAGGACTCCGAGAGCGTTTCCGAGGCCGGGACAGAGGAAGACCCGGAGGAGGCTTCGGAAGAGGCGGCCGAGGCAGCCAGTGAAGAAGCGTCTGAGGAGGATTCCGAAGCTGACGCCGCGGAAAACCTGAACGTGGGCATTACCCTGGCCGGCCTGGATGAGGACGGCATCAGCGTAGCCGGCGAGGAAGACGAAGGCGAGGATGAAGACGGAGACGATGGCGATGGAGAGGATGAGGATTACGATTACGAATCCTGGTGGATCGACGTCGAGTGGCAGAATAATACCCAAAGCCTGCTGGTTGATGAGACAGTTTCAGAGACCGTCTACCTGCAGCATTACTACTATTATGAAGAAGATGAAGACGGCTGGTGGACAACGGAGACCATCCCCGTGGATGAATATACCTGCACTCTTGCTTACGATACCGGAAGTATTGATGTATCCACAGACACGACAGAGGATGGCTATGGGCTGATCCTGAATGTCAAGGGTCTGGAAGAAGGAGATGTCAAACTGACAATTCGTCTTTACGATGAAAGCGGTGAACTGCTTGTAAAGGATTACCTGGATTTTTATGTTTCCGACAGCGGCTATTATTATCTCAGTGCGGAGTATTCGGATGGAATTGTAGTTCCGCTTGGCGAGGACTATAATGTGACAGACTCCGAGTTTGCCCTTCATTATGTATCCGACAATGGAGATGAGGTGGTCGATGAAGCCGACTACTATCTTTCCGTGGAGGAGTGGGAGGATTACTGTTTTGATTCTCTGGATGATCTGACACTGACAAACCGCATCCACACAGATGGGACTTATGCTTATGTGGTGGCCTATAGTTCGGATGGGTATAATAACTGGTTTGCCGGTACATCGATCTCATTTGACGGACTGGATTACAACAGTATCGAGCTGTCCCTGACGGATGAAAATCTGAATGATTATGGTTCTTATATTGTTTACGGCTATGATCAGGGTGTGGAGCTGAGCTATACGGGTGATTATGATCTTCCGGATGGCTATACGGTAAAGTGGGGACTCTATGAAGACCATCAGGATGTCATCTCTGTCTCAGGAGAAGGAGAGTCAGCGACCGTGACTGTCCTGACAGATGACACAGATTATGACGGCTATTGGGTTGCTGTGTGGGCGGACATCTATTATGCGGGCAACTGGATCGCCGGCACTGATATCTGGATGGAGGTTGTAATTCCTTATACTGCATATTTTACATATGAAGATGCCACTGTGGTACTTGGTGAGGGTATCTGGTATGATGCTTCCATCGACTGCTATGTACGCAGCTATGAGTACCCATATGGAGAATATACTTCTGTGCCGGTGACAGAGCTTACTGCGGTATCTCAGTTTGAGTATACGGACGATGGAGAGCAGCTTACGGATGATGTGATCTCTGTGGAGGGTGATTCGGATTCCGGATGGAATATTGGCACGAACACCTTTGGCTATGCGGTTATGCAGGGTACCTACACAGATCTGGATGGCGAAGAGCAGACGGTTGATTTTATTATTTATGTGGATGGTGAGTACTACTATCTGAATTATGCGTATCTGGAAGAAACAGATGGGAGAGTACAGGTTAACGATACAATTACCATTGACACCTCTCTTCAGCGTGTATACACAAATGACGATGGCGGTGCGGAAAGCGAAACCATTGAAGACTATCTGAGCGAGGGATTCTCTCTGAATTATGATGAGTATGATAGTAACTTCATAAAAGTGACAAATAGTGAAGGCGACCGCGTCCTGTATGTCACCGGCCTGTCAGAGGGAGGCACCAATCTCTATATCTATGTGACAAATGAAGATGGAGATGTTGTTGCGGATACCTGGCTGTGGATTGAGGTGACACAGGATTATTACGTATTAACTTACGAAAGTGAGACTCTCCCCCTGGGAGCAACGGTAGATATGGGGGATTTGGAATCCAACGAGTACGTCACCTATATTCTGACCCACTATTATACAGATGATGAAGGTGAGAACGTTTCAGAAAACATTACTCTCACCAGTGATAATAGCTATATTGAGATTGAAAATTATGACGATGGGTGCCTGGAACGGGTGGAAGAAGATGGTACGGAGCTGACCAGAACAAACACATGGGAAACATGGGCAGATGTACATGTAATGCTGCTTAACGAGGATTCTGGCGAATATGAGGAAGTCGCCAGCTGCGGAGTCGTGTTTGGTGATCTGACCTATGACGTTTCTCTTACAAATGATTCGCTTGATGGGAACTGGGTAATTTATGCGGGAATCGACATGACCGTGTCCTATGAACTCTCGGAAGACAGTGATTCGATCCCGGACGATGCAGAGTACATCTGGGCTGTGCAGTACTGGGATGACGACGAGCAGGATATGCTGGACGTTTATAGCGACCTGGCGACCTGGACAGAGAATGAGGACGGCTCGATTACGATCTCGACTTATTCCGATGAGCGGGACATTCGGGTCAGCCTGCAGGTAATGTATAACGATAATGAGATTATCTGGGCGGAAGAGTGGATTTCCACGAGATCGGAAGGAAGCTACATTAATATCTGGGTAGAGGATGGGAGTCTGCTCTTTGGTGAGTCTACATATGCGTATGGTACGTATGGGGATGATTCCATTGAATTAACATTCTCAGATGTATCTGTCGCAAGTTTCAATGACTGGGAAGCTAAAGATGCTGCGGAAGAATCCGAATACACCCTTGCGACGGTATCACAGGATGACGAAGGTAACTGGGTTATCACCGCGAATACGGATGGAACTAGTGGAGTTGTCCAGGTACTTGTAACTTATACCGATCCGTACACAGGAGAAACGGTTGAAAAAGCAGAGGCCGGTTCGATCTGGGTTGGCGGAGATGAAATTGTTTTTGATTTTACAGAAGGACAGGATTTTGAGATCAACCGTCCTGAAGATAGCAATACGATTGAAATTCCGGTAAATGTATATTATGTATATGTAGAGCAGAATGAAGATGGAGAGTGGGAAACTAAGACAGACAATGTGGATATCTACGGTCTGGTATATCACGACGGTTATGATGACAGTGTGATTGATGTTTCCTATAGCTATGAAGGGAATTCCCTTGTGTTTACGGTGACTGGCCTTGAAGAGGGATGGACGAATTTCTCCTTCGCAATTATTGATGGGGACGGCAATGAACAGGGGTACGAGTGGATCAGCATTTCCGTCAACGGCAAGCTGGATGCTTCCATCAATGCGGAAGAGTATACATTAAACAAGGTATATGATCCAGATGAAACCTTCGATCTTGTCGAAGAGCTTGATATGGATATTGTATCTGACAGTGAAGATGTGTATTACACCATCCTGGAGGGCGACGATGTGGTTAAGCTCAATGATGACGGAACTTTTACCATCATCGGCGTCGGCACGGCAACTATCAAGGTATATGTGGAGGAGACCAATACTTACTCCTACGCGAAGGTGAATGTCACGATTACGGTGGGTAAGGCAGACATTATCCTGTCGGGTACCGATACCTGGACAAAGACCTACGGCGAAGAAACATTTGCACTGGATGTGACTGCTGATACGACCGAATGCGAATTGTCCTATGCTCTTGCGGATGGTTCTGATACGGATGTGGTATCGGTAGATGCTTCGACTGGCGAAATCACGATTTTGAATGCCGGAACAGCCACAATTACGGTATCTGCGGAACCAACTAGCGATTACTATAATGCGGCAGAAAAGACAGTTACTGTGGTAGTAGAAAAGGCAGATGCGGAGATTACGGTTAATGCAGAAACCTACAGTGTATATACGACGGATGATGATTTTAGCCTTGGCGCAACAGTTTCCAGTGGTGCTTCTTTGACCTATGCGTCCAGTGATAAAGATATCGCAGATGTTTCAACTGACGGTACAGTCACTGTCGCTTATGCAGGTACAGCAACGATTACGATTTCTGCAGAAGCGACCACAAACTACAATGCTCCGGAATCGAAGACAGTCACAGTAAAAGTATCACTGGCACCGGCTGTGATTACTGCGGAGACTACGGAAGTTTCGGTGACCTATGGAACAACGACAGAAATTGTTCTCTCTGATCTGGGAATTACTCTGACAGGAGACAGTAAGCTTGTCTATACGTTAACAGAGGGTAAGGATGTGCTTTCTGTCAGCGGCACGACTGCTACAATCCTGAAAGCGGGTACGGCGACGATCACAGTGTCTGCTGAGGAGACAGATAAGTATGCTGCTGCAGAGTCCGTGACGCTGACCGTGACAGTTGCAAAGGCGGCAGGCACTGCTTCCGTGACGATCACCGGATGGGTCGCGGGCGAGACGGCGAACACGCCGGAAGTAACCTCGGCGACAAATGGCACGGACAATGTGACGTACTATTATAAGGTAAAAGACGCGGACGATGACACCTACACGAAAACTGTTCCGACGACAGCCGGTAGCTACACCGTGAAGGCGGTATTCGCGGCGACAGACAACTACGAGGAAGTATCTGCGACATCCAATTTCACGATCCTTGATCTGAGCGGATATGTGAAATACGACACGGAAGTGACGAGCCTTGACGACATCACACTTCCTGACGGCTGGTCCTGGGTATCAGGTCAGGAACTTATCTCAGGCGCGATCAATACCGCAGAGGCTGAGAACACCACAACGGATGAAGTCATTACGGTTCCTGTTGCTCTGATTCCGAACGCAACCGGAGACACCTTTACGCAGGGCGAAGATACTAGCGCGGTGATCTACTGCTCCGGCGATCTGAATTACTTCGAGAAGGTAGCCATCGACGGCACGGTAGTGAATGAGAGTTATTATACAAAGACATCCGGATCTACCTATCTGACCTTCACAGAAGAGTATTTGAATACCCTTTCTGAAGGAGACCACGCGGTGGTGCTGACCTACGAATCCGGAGATGTGTCCACGACACTTACGGTAAAGACACAGTCTGGCAGCGAAGAAACAGAGACCGAGACAGAGACAGAGACAGAAACAGAAACAGAGACTGAAACAGAAACAGAAACAGAGACTGAGACAGAAACAGAGACCGAGACAGAGACCGAGACCGAGACGGAAACAGAAACCGAGACAACAACAG
The DNA here is from genome assembly GCA_021203145.1 of Lachnospiraceae bacterium. GTDB lineage: Bacteria > Bacillota > Clostridia > Lachnospirales > Lachnospiraceae > Choladousia. The sequence goes on from JAJQBS010000013.1 coordinate 27,825, forward strand.
GAACCGAATCGGAGACCACGACGGAAACAGAATCTGGAACGGATTCCTCTGTTGAAACCGGCGATAACAGCCCGATTGAGATTTATCTCGCGGTGATGCTTCTCGCGGCGGCGCTGCTGGTTACTGGAGCTGCTTACAGAAGACTGCAACTTAAAAGAAAATAAAACGTAACTATTCAGGACAGTACCTCGCACTCGCTGCGAGGTACGTATGAAAATGTACATTTTACAGGAAAAAGTCCCATCGCGCAGCGATTTTAAATGGACTTTTTCCCGTAACTGTGAAGGTACTGAACAGTTACAATAAAACAATTGAATACCAAAGAACACAGGTGCGGCTGAAAATGTTGACCGGGAAGGGAACTTTTCCCGGGAAAACCTGACGGACCGAATGGTATGAACATCAACAGACCGGGTACTATGATGCAGAAGATTGCGTCATGGTACCCGGTTGTTGAATAAAAAATAATATTTTGGTTCAGGAATCTGGATCATTTTGCTAACTGCAAAGAACGAATCAAACGGATAGGGGAGTCGTTGCCTCCTATCCGCCGCGCAGGGCACATCCCGCTTTAATCGGAAAACTCCTTACGCGCCCTGCGCGTTAAAAAAGAAAATGAGGCAGCCAGATATCTGGCTGCCTGTGTTACTGCGTTAGATCATAATTTTTAATTTTTTCCCGAGCCATTCCGATCAGGTTCTTTTCCCGGATCGAATACTGGGTAATGCTGTTTTGGCGACGTCTGGGCGGTTCCATACACACCCAGATACTCACGACTTTAATTATTTTTCTGTACTGCGAATGGACAACAAATTATATACTTTTCCGCAATCTCTCTGGGATCCATATCTCGAAACTCGTCCAGACAGTCCCTCATGATCCAGGCAAGAATAATCTTTTCAGATAAAAGTGACCTGCAGGCGGCATCATATCTTGTGATACCCTGAGTAGTACGTAGTCCCCGGGAAAGTGTTGTTTCTATTTGCATTCGTCGTCTCCTATATGTATTTTATCATAATCAGTGTGGATAGGCAACAGAAAAGAAGTAACAGAAACAGATCGGGTATCATGACGCGGCGGTGACAGGATGCCCGGTTTTTTGATGTTCATCCGCTCTGCGCCATTTCGGAGAAAAATTTGAGATTTTTCCTCATTTATATTTACAAATCAGTTATTTTGTGTATAATGATTTTAACAGAAAACGGAGGTGGATTTTATGCTATGCCAGTTTATTGTTAAGAACTTCAAGAGCATACGGGAAGAAGCAATTTTTGACATGCAGGCCGTTGCAATTTCGGAGCATGAAGATAGAGTGATCAAAGACAGAGACGGAGAATTGTATCTGCCGATTTCGGCTATCTACGGACCGAACGGCGGCGGTAAATCGAATGTGCTGGAGGCTCTGCAATGCCTGGTGTCGAAAGTGCTGCGTCCGTTATATGCTACCAGCGATACAAAGGAAATAAAGGTATCTTACAGGAAAATGACAATCGAGCCGTTTGCATTTTCGGCGGAAGAAAGAGAAAATCCCACAGAATTTGTACTTTATTTTCGCACATCACAGTCTGAATACAGGTATGTTCTGACGGTTAAAAAAGAGATCGTTTTATACGAAAGACTGGACAGGGTTAAGCTTGATACAGGACGCAGATCCGCTCTGTTTGAACGTTCTGAGGAAGGAATCGAGCTTAAGGGGGTGTTTGCCAGGCTGAAAATCAGCGACGACCTTTCTGAAACCCTTCCTTTTCTTTCCTATCTGGGCATCACCTACAGAAAAAATGAAGTTGTCCAGGATGTGCTGACATGGTTTGAAGATGGAATCGTTTTTTTGAATTATGGGAATCCAGTTCAGGAGCTGCGTATGGCAGTTGCTGGTTCAGAACCCATAAAGCAGCTGGTTTTGGATATGATTCGGGAGATGGATCTTGATATCGTGGATTTTCGCATAGAGGAGAAAGATCATGATCACATTGAAGTATTTACCAAACATGTAGTTGACGAGTATGAATCAGAACTAAATCTGTCTGAGGAGTCCAGCGGCACAAAAAAAATGTTTGGTCTGCTTCCCTTTCTCGCCAGCAGCATTCTCTCAGGAAAAACATTGGTTATAGATGAACTGGATGCCAAGGTTCATCCTGTGCTGCTTCGACACATTATTATGCTTTTTAATGATATGCAGGTTAATCGACATGGCACACAGCTGATTTTTACATCGCATGATTTGTCGACGATGAATAGTGAAATATTTCGCAGAGATGAGATCTGGTTTGTAGCAAAAGGCAATTATGAGAATTCAAAGCTGTATTCACTGGTCGAATTTAAAAATTCCAGGGGAGAATCTGTCCGCAAGGATGCGAAATTTGATAAACAATATCTGGAAGGAAAATACGGCGCGGATCCTTATTTGAGAAAGATTATTGATTGGGGGAAATTGAATGCCTAAAAAAGCGGGGGAGGAATTGCATGGAAAGAAATGTGAACATAATTAGAGATGTAGATGGAAACCAAATTGTATTGATAAATGATATAAGGTTCAAAGGGAAAAGGAAAGTAAATTGGGAGGATGTGGAGGATTATCTGAAACAGTATGTAGGAGAGTTCTATTCGATTGCTGCTACAGGAGAAATAATATATATTGGCGCTGAACTGCCTGATGAGTATACAAGATCTAATTATACAGCCGGATTGAAGGGAGGAAGCGCGAAAGCAAATGCAGCGCAGGCACTTCCTGAAATGATAGAAATTGCTACTGGAAAACGATTTGAGGAAAATCGAAAAGATAAACATAGTAATAATGCAAAATTTGGCTGGTATCGATACAATTCACGATTTGCCCTCCCTGTTTATGATGAATATGGAGATGTAGAGAGATATAATATATTTCATGCGTTAATGTTGATGCGACATGCAAAAGACGGAAAGCTTTATTTGTATGATATTATAGAAATAAAAAAAAACGAGAAACCTTTTCCAATCCGAAGATTATACTCAGTAAGAGAACCCGCTTCTTTGTTTATATTTTAGTGGAATAAGATTTATTTGCCAAGCAGTTATTTTAAAAATAAAGCATATGGAGACCAACTATGAACACACAGCACATCCAATTTGACTACCCCCTGTCGATCCGCCCGATGCGTGCGATCAACGGCTTTATGGTTCGGCCGGGCTATTTTGATATGAATGGAGCGATGGCGCTGGATTCCGGCGTAAATTTTACGGTTCACACTAAGGAAGGGACATCCTGTGAGCTGCTGCTTTACCACAATGGCGAGGAGGAGCCCTACGCGGTGCTGCCGTTCCCGGAGGAATATAAGATCGGTGATGTCTACGCGATGATCGTGTTTGGGCTGGATATCGATAAGTTTGAATATGCCTACCGTGTGGATGGCCCGTATGATCCGGAGAAGGGGCTGCTTTTTGATAAACAGGCGGTGCTGCTGGATCCTTACGCGAGGGATGTGGCGGGGCAGCGGCACTGGGGTGTGGAGAAGACGAATGCTTATCATGCCCGCGTGATGAAGGATTCGTTTGACTGGGGATCCATGCCGCAGTCGAAGAAGGAGCTCAGTGATCTGGTGATCTATGAGCTGCATGTGCGCGGATTTACGCAGCATCCTTCTTCCGGGGTCAAGCATCCCGGGACGTTTGACGGGCTGCGCCAGAAAATCCCCTATCTGAAGGATCTGGGGGTCAATGCGGTGGAGCTGATGCCGATTTTTGAGTTTGATGAGACGCGTGACGCGCGGACGGTCAATGGACGGCAGCTTATCGACTACTGGGGCTACAATCCGGTCTGTTTTTATTCACCGAACTCGAGCTATGCGGCCTCTGCTGCCGTACACCGGGTAAGCAGTGAGCTGAAAAACCTGATCCGTGAGCTGCACCGGAATGACATGGAAGTCATCCTGGACGTGGTCTTCAACCACACGGCGGAGGGCAATGAGCTGGGGCCGACCTTCAGCTTCAAGGGATTTGACAACCGTGTCTACTATATGCTGACGCCGGACGGAAACTATTACAATTTCAGCGGCTGCGGCAATACGTTAAACTGCAATCATCCGATTGTCCAGCAGATGATCGTGGACTGCCTGCGGTACTGGACGATCTATTATCGTGTGGATGGATTCCGGTTTGACCTGGCGAGCATCCTCGGGCGCCACGAGGACGGTACGCCATTGAACAATCCGCCCCTGTTGCGTTCCCTTGCCTATGACCCGGTCTTGAGCAACGTCAAGCTGATTGCCGAGGCCTGGGACGCGGGCGGCATGTACCAGGTCGGGAAATTCCCGGCGAGCCGCCGCTGGGCAGAGTGGAACGGCCGCTACCGCGATGTGATGCGTTCCTACCTGAAAGGAGACAACTGGGCAGCCTGGACTGCCGCGTGGAGCCTCGCCGGATCCGGCGATCTCTACGGGGGCGCGAATGATGACGGGAAGGGAAATTACGTCGGATACAATTCCTGCATCAATTTCCTGACCTGCCACGACGGATTTACCCTGTATGATCTTTATTCCTATAATGAAAAGCATAACGAGGCGAATGGCTGGAACAATACAGACGGCACGAATGACAACCGCAGCTGGAACTGCGGGGCAGAGGGGGAGACCTCCGACCCGGCGGTGAACCGCCTGAGGCGGCAGATGATCCGTAATGCCTGTACCGTGCTCATGTGCAGCCGGGGCACGCCGATGTTTTACGCGGGCGATGAGTTCGGCAACACGCAGTTTGGCAACAACAACGGCTACTGCCAGGACAACGAGATCTCCTGGCTGGACTGGAGTTATCTCGAGAAAAACCGCGATATTTACGAGTTTTTCAAGTTTATGATCCACTACCGCTTCCGACACAGAATCATCCAGAAACGCCTGCCAGACGCGGTCTGCGGCATGCCGGCGGTGCAGGCGCACTATGTAAATCCGGAGATCACCGACCTGCCGCCCAACGCGCCGATGATCGGCGTCAGCTTTGCCGGGTATGACCGTCAGAAGGGACGTGACGACATGGTCTATATCGCTGTGAATTCCTACTGGGAGGAAGTCGAGATCGGCCTGCCTCAGATTCCACATGGAGGGGTCTGGTATCTGAGCGTCAACACGACCGGAGACGAGTGCGGCAGATATTACTATGAGGAAAACGAAGAACGCCAGATCGACGGCACCTTCCGCATGCAGCCCCGCTCTGTGGCAGTGTTTGCCGGGAGGGCGTATTGAGTGCCATTCTTTTTGTTATTCGAATCTTTTACGTGTGAAAGGCGGGATATAAAATGGTTGATACTTCTATGGTAAATGTGATCAAACGTAAAGAAGTAGAAAGGGTGATTCAGATTGCAAGGAAAACCGGAGTTGTGAGGCGTCTGATTATTTTCGGAAGTGCTGTTACAGATGATTGCCGCGAGGAAAGTGATGTAGATATGTGTCTGGATATTTCGTGTGAAACGAGCGATAAACGATTGCGCCGTCCTATGTATGATTTTAATGAAGCTTGTGATTTTAACTGTGATATTTTATTTTACCATAAACTTGGTGAAAAACTAAGAAAAGAAATTGATTCAAAGGGGGTAGCTGTGTATGTTGATGGACAGAGCTGACAGAGATATCTATACGGCAAGATGGCTGATAAGCCCAGAAGGAAATCCTTCAAACGACGAGCTTCTTGATGATATGGCAGCGTACCATGTGCAGCAGGGAATAGAAAAAGCACTTAAATATGCATTGCATTCAATATGCGGTTTGGATGAAACTTATAGAGGTTATCGAACGCATGACATTATGACCCTGATCAATATAGTGATGGATCATTCGGACTTGACTCTGTCAGAGCGATTAATGAATATGGCGAATGATATAACCGGATGGGAAGCGCATAGCAGATATGATGATTCACCGGCATCTGCGCGCAAAGATATCGTTGAAGCGATTGCTATATATGAGGAACTAAAACAACAAATTCATGAGGCTGAGGAACACAATTCAGCTTCAGAAGAATCGCAAAATTCAGAGGAAAGCTATGAATAAAGAGATCCGCATTCAATATTTAAATAATACTATTAAGCATCTGGAATATATCGACGGAAAATCCGACTGGATTGATCTGCGGGCTGCCGAGGATATTTCCATGAAGAAGGGCGAATTCCGCCTGATCCCGCTGGGGGTGGCGATGCAGCTGCCGGAGGGTTACGAGGCGCACATTGTACCGCGCAGTTCTACCTTTAAAAATTTCGGAATCATCCAGACCAACCATATGGGTATTGTCGACGAGACCTACGCCGGCCCGAACGACTGGTGGTACATGCCTGCCCTGGCGGTTCGCGATACGGAAATTCATGTAAACGACCGGATCTGCCAGTTCCGCATTATGGAACACCAGCCACAGCTGACTTTTCGGACGGTCGATGCGCTGAGGGCGCCTGACCGTGGCGGACTGGGGAGTACCGGGAGAAACTGAATATTTGTAAGACAGTCACCGAAGTATTGTCCTCTAAAATTTGCAAATAAAGAAAATATTTAGACGTTGTATTGACAATGTAGACATGATATATTAAAATACGAGGAAAGGAGTGTGACGATTTATGGCTCAAACAACAGTCAGTGTGAGAATGGATGATAATTTAAAAAAAAGCTTTGACAGAGTATGTGATGAATTAGGTATGTCCATGACAACCGCAATAACTATATTTGCGAAAAAGGTTATCAGGGAAAAACGGATACCCTTTGAAGTGTCCGTAGATCCTTTTTTCAGCGATTCTAATATGGCTGCCTTGAATGAAAGTATAGCGCAGATGCAGCAGGGAAAAACGGTAACCAAAGCTATGCAAGAATTGGAAAATATGGCGAATGAGTAAGATAATATTTACTGAGAGAGCTTTTGAGGAATATTTGTACTGGCAGACGCAGGATAAAAAGACATTGAAGCGTATAAATGCCCTGCTAAAAGATATAGAACGCGGGAATTTTGAAGGTATTGGCAAGCCTGAACCGCTGCGTGGAAATTTTGCAGGGTTATGGAGCAGACGAATTGATGATGTGAACAGGCTTGTTTATTCTACAGGAAACGGACAGATAGAGATTTATCAGTGCAAGGGGCATTATGACGATTGATCTGCGCAAAAACCATACTCCTACGAAATAGTTGATTCCGCATGAAAGCGGAAGGCTTTCAAATGGGTGGCAGGCACCTAAATAAACCAGTAACTGTAATAACTGCAGCAGGGTCTTGCGAATGCAAGACCCTGCTGTTTGAAAGAATGTGGTCGCAATCCCGTTAGCTTTAGATAATGGGGGTTCACAAGAATTCAGGAAATGACCGTCCCGGTCTTTCCAAGATAAGCATCTTTCGCCATATCCAGCGAGGTAATGATGGCGCTGCGCCCCGCTTTCTGCGAGACAAAGTGGACGGAAGCCTCGATCTTTGGCAGCATTTTATCTTTTCCAAATTCCTCATTTCGGATGTGCTGCAGTGCTTCCGGGATACTCATTTCCCGGACTGGCTGCGGGTGCTCGGACTCATAGCCGAGATAGACAAATTCCTCGTTTGTAAGAATCAGCAGAAGGTCTGCATCGACCAGGTCCGCCAGACGGCCGCTGACCGCATCCTTTTCGATGACCGCGCTCGCACCCTTGAGCTGGTTTCTCTGCTTCAGCACCGGGATGCCGCCGCCTCCGCCCGCGACGACGATGTGTCCTGCGCCAACTAGCGCGTTGATCGCGTCAATCTCTACAATGTCGAGAGGCTTCGGGGCAGCGACAATGCGCCGGAAGCCTTTTTCGGGCTCTTCGATGACGTAGTTGCCTTTCTTTTCCTCCTCGGCGGCTTCTTCCGCGCTCAGGTACCGCCCAATCACCTTGACCGGCTGATAAAATGCCTCATCATACGGATCTACGGTTACCTGTGTGAGTACTGTGGCTACAGTGCGGTAAATACCGCGGGAGAGCAGCTCTGAGCGAAGTGTATTCTGAATATCATAGCCGATGTATCCCTGGCTCATCGCGGAGCAGATTGCGACAGGCGCGCTGTAGGTCTCATGGGTCTTCGCGTACTCATTGATCGCTGTGTGGATCATGCCGAGCTGCGGGGCATTGCTGTGTGTGATAATCAGCTGTGCGCCTTCCTCTACCAGATCGGCCAGAATTTTTGCTGTATGCAGCACGGCGTCGCGCTGTTCCGGAAAAGTAGTGCCCAGAGCCTTGTGTCCGAGCGCTACGACAACTCTTTTTTTCATAAAATTTTCCACCTTGTCTGATTTACTGTAAAAGTGATGAACGCCGATCGGAGTGAAGCGGGGAGATCGGCGGCGATTGCATGAGTGTAAAGCACCGGGCAATCGGTTTTACAGGATTGATTATAGCCGCCCCGCCAGGAAAAAGCAATCCTTTTATGCATAATCTCAGGGGCTGTCCCATATACATACTGTAAAAGCAAGACGTTAGACGGGGCTTATATCTGTGTTGTAAAGAGGGGAGGCGGTACGGGATGGAACGGATGGAGTCGGTCTGTCAGCTGCTGGCCGTGCATGTGAGGGCCATGCTGGAAAGATGTGCTCTGGATTATGAAAAATTACAGGAGATACGCCTGAGAATCTGCCAGCCGGTGTTCCTTTTCTATGATGGCGCAGAGTGTGTACTCTGCCATCCGGGTTGGCTCTCGGACAATCCCGGTGACGGCTGGCGCATAACAGCAGAAGAGATGAAGGAGACGCTGGAATACGTGTCCGGGTATTCCCTGTACGCATTTGATGAGGAGATCTGCCGAGGATTTCTTACCGTGCCGGGAGGGCATCGGGTCGGCCTGGCCGGTCATACGGTGATGGATCAGGACCGGGTTCGGGTCATGCGGTATATTTCTTTTTTGAACATCCGCATTTCTCACCAGCGAAAGGGCTGCGCGGATCCGGTGCTTCCTTTTTTGTATGAAAATGGGGAGGTTTGCCACACCTTGATTCTCTCCCCGCCGGGAGGCGGCAAGACAACCCTGCTGCGAGATCTGATCCGCCGGATTTCGGAGGGAGGAAGCTATGGAAAAGGGCGCACGGTCGGTGTGGTGGATGAGCGCTCGGAGATTGCCGGCTCCTACCTTGGCGTACCGCAGAATGACCTGGGGCCGCGCACGGATGTGATGGACGCGTGCGGGAAGGCGGAGGGGATGAGGATGCTCCTGCGCTCCATGGCGCCGCAGGTGATCGCTGTGGATGAACTGGGGAGCGACTCGGACGGCTGCGCTGTTGAGAGTGTGTTTCACTGTGGATGCAGGCTGCTTGCCACGGTGCACGGCGCTTCCATGGACGAAATCTGCCGGAAACCACTTCTTTCGAAAATGGTTCGAAAGAAGATGTTTGAACGGTATATTGTATTGTCAGACGCACAGAGGACGGGGAAAGTACGGGAAATTCTGGACAGAGATCAAAAGATGCTTTGTAACTGTTGTATAAAATGAATTGCATTCAGACCGTGTTAATTTGGAAGTATTTACTGTAAATTTCAGTGATGTTCAGTATAAAGGCGTGATACAGGAAAAGGAGGGGCTTACGTTCGGATGCGCATGATTGTAAAACTGGGAGGCCTGCTCTGCATTTTTGTCGCTGCCTGTATGGCGGGATATGAGATGGACCGCCGCCTGAAGCAGCGCTGGCTTTTTTTGCGGGAGGTGGCGGAGACACTGCAGCTTCTCGAAAAGGAGATGACCTGGCTGCGCACTCCGCTCCCGGAAGCACTGAAGGAAGCGGCAGGAAACTGCAGGACTGCGTTTGCTCCAATGCTTCTTGCCTGCGCGGAGCTTGTGACAAACCGGGACAGATGTTCTTTTGGGGAAATCTGGCGTGTGTGCGCCGCGCAGGAGCTGCCGAAAGGGCTGCTGTCGGAAGCAGAGTATCAGGCATTGCTGGAGGTGGAGGGCGCATTGTGTAATTCTGACACGGTTCTCCAGAAGACACATCTTAACAGGCAGCAGCAGCGTTTCCGGGATCTGTCTGACCGGGCAAAGGAGGAGTGGCAGGAGAAAGGGAGACTCTGCCGGAGACTTTCCGCGGCAGCGGGGCTTTCCCTGGCGATACTTCTGCTATGAAAGAGAACTGGCAACGATGCAGGATGGTCTTTGCATATCTTTTACAGAAGGATGGCCGGGGCCTGGTTTACCGGCGCGGCAGAGGTGAAGCATGAGTATTAACCTGATTTTTAAAATAGCGGCAGTCGGGATTCTTGTATCGGTCCTGAGCCAGGTGTTAAAACAAAGTGGGCGGGAGGAACACGCATTCCTGACAAGCCTGGCCGGTCTGATTCTGGTGTTGTTCTGGCTGGTTCCCTACATCAGCCAGCTGTTTGAGACAGTAAAATCTTTATTTTCGCTCTGAGCCGCCGGCGGAGGCAGCTGCCGATGGGCTACGGCGAGATTTTTAGAACCTGCGATTTGCGCGTCAGGCGGTGTAAGATGCATCAGCGCTTGACCGCCAGATTCCTAGTTCGGCTGTCAGATGGAGGGAGGGTCCGGCCATGAATATGATAAAAATCGCCTGCCTCGGAATTGCTGCCGTCATGCTTGCGCTGTTCCTGAAAGAGGCAAAGCAGCCATTTTCGCAGCTGGTCAGTCTGGCCGCGTGCCTTCTGATCATTTTTTACAGTGTCTCCAGACTGTCCTCTGTGTTAGAATTGCTGGAGACGCTGGGCAGCTACGTGTCTGTACAGAAAAGCTATTTTAAGATCCTCCTGAAAATCACCGGAATCACTTATATCGCGGATTTTTCCGCGAATCTGTGCAGAGACGCCGGATTTGGGGCGATCGCGGGTCAGATTGAGATTTTCGGGAAAATATCCATTCTGGCGATCAGCTCCCCGATAATTCTGGCGCTGCTGGAGACGGTGTACGCGTTCCTCTGAGGGGCAGAAGGGGATGACATGCTTTTTTTATTGAGAAAGCGAAAGCAATGGAATTTGGGTTTGCGCCGTCCGGGGCCGAACAGTAAAGCTCTTTCTGAAGGGCGGGGACGGCGGAAGCGAGGTGGGACGGCTTTCAGAATAGTTCTGACCTGGGCTTATGTATTTCTGGGAGTCTCATGCGCGCCTCTTATCGCGAGGAGCGATGCTTCGAAGGAAGAGTCTGCTGCCGGGACGGAGACGGATTTCGGCCTGACGGTGGGGGATTTCGATCTGACAGAGGAGGACTTCGGCCTGACGGAGGAGGTGGAAGGCTATCTGGATATTGCCGCGATTGAGGAGAGCCTGTCGGAGCTGCTTGAGACGGACGAGTTTTCCTTTTGGGAGACTGTGACCAAACTGCTTTCCGGGGAAATTCCACTTAGTATGGACTTGCTCTGGGATTCGGTGTCCGCCATCTTTCTGGATGAATTCAAACAGCAGAAAACGCTGGTCTTACAAATTTTGCTTGTGGCGCTTTCTTCTGCGGTGTTTTCTAATTTTGTGCGGGTGTTTGACAGTCATCAGATATCCGATGTCAGCTTTTATATGACCTACCTGATGCTCTCGACCCTGCTGATGCGGTCCTTTTTGTCGCTTGAGGATCTGGTCCTTGAGACCTGCGGCGCGATGAACACCTTTATGAAAATCCTGCTGCCTTCCTACCTTATCACGGTCGTACTGAGCGCGGGTACGGTTACCGCGCTCGGGTTCTATCAGGTGTCGCTTCTGGCGATCAGCCTTGGGCAGATCGTGATCAGCAGGCTGGTGCTTCCTGCCATCCGTGTCTATATGCTCATCCTGCTTTTGAACCAGCTTTCCTGGGAGGACTATTTCTCCGGCATCGCTGATCTCCTGGAAATGGTGATTACGTGGAGTGTAAAAACGGTCCTGGGGATTGTGGTCGGCCTGGGTGCTGTACAATGTCTGGTCACGCCGGCGATTGATTCGCTGAAAAATTCTGCCCTGAGCCGGGTGGCGTCCGTGATACCCGGCGTCGGCTCAATCCTGAGTGCGGCAGCCCAGACCGTGGCCGGGTCGGCGGTCGTGATCAAAAACGCGGTCGGCGTGGCAGGGATCATCGCGCTCGGCGTGATCTGTCTGACCCCGCTGGTCAAGCTCGCTGCCTGTATCTTACTGTTCCGCGCATTGCGCGCGCTTATCTGGCCGGTCTGCGAGAAACGGATGACGGAGGGGCTTGAGAGTATTTCCCGGGGAAGCATCCTGCTGCTCCGTGTCCTGGCCTCATCCCTTGCGGTATTTGTCATATTGCTGGCAATGATTACCGCTTCGGTCAGGAGCGGGTGAGGGAGGGTTTCTGTATACACTGTTTCAGCCAGCTACTGAATACCGCTTCGGTCAAAAGCGGGTGAGGAAGGGGGGTCATATGAATCCCGTTTTTGCCTGCTATTGAATACCGCTTCGGTCAGAAGCAGGCGAGGGAGGACGCTTATGATACAGTGGCTCAAAACGCTCTCTGGAAGCATTTGCATCGTGACGATTCTGATGCACCTGATTCCGGACGGCCGGTTTGCGAAATATGTTCGCTTTTATGCCGGCCTCCTGTTATTTTTGATCATGCTCCAGCCGGTTCTGGAGTTTTTGGGAGACGGGAACGAGCTGGATCATTATCTGCAGCTGGAATTTCTCAGGGAAGAGTATTATGATCTGGAAAGCGCGGCGGAAGGCCTTTCGGATTTGAAAAACGACCAGATACTGACGGCTTACCAGAGTGAAATTTCCCGGCAGGTTTCCGAGATTGCCAGCGCATATGGGCTGGATGCGATATCGGTAGAAATAGAATTCGGGGAAGACGGATACTCGATTGAGACGATCTCTCTAACAGTGGAAGCAACGGGTGGGGAGGAAGCTGCAGAAATCACAGAGCCGGAAATCACGGAAGTGGCCGCAATGACCAGAGACGAGATCGCCGGGCTTTATCTGATTCCGACTGCCAGGATATCAATTATATGGCTGTAAGACTGCAAAGACAGCAATTTTCCGGCCGCAGGACTGTAAAGGGAAGAACTTTCCGGTTGTAAAAGTGTCTTTAAAAAGTGTATTGATGATTGACTGATTATTAGAAGGACCGCAGATTATGAAACAGTGGCTCGCTAGGCTGAAGAACGAAAAAAAAGACCAGATTGTCATCCTTCTTTTGTTTGGGATTTTGCTGGTGGTAATCGCGTGGCCCTCCGGATCGGAGAGCGCCGATGGCAGCGGTGAGCAGACGACGGCGGGAGAGGAGAGCGGGAATACGGCTGACGAGAGCGATGGAGCGGATAACGCAGATGAGGCTGCAAAGCTGGAGGCGCGCCTGGAGGAGATTCTGAGCCAGGTGGAAGGGGTGGGGGAGGTGCAGACGATGATTACACTGAAATCGGACGGAAGGAAGGTGGTGGAAAAGGATACGGAGCAGACACAGTCAAAGGAGGAGAGTGTCCAGTCCGAGGAATCCTCTCTGGCGGAGCAGTCTTCCGCAAGTGAAAGTACCATTTATGAGAAGGATTCGTCCGGAAACGAGACGCCGTATGTGACGGAGGAGCTTTCACCGGAAATACTGGGGGTGCTTGTGATCGCGCAGGGGGCGGACAGCGCTTCTGTTACAGCGGAAATCACTGAGGCCGTGATGGCATTATTTGGAATTGAGGCGCATAAAATCAAAGTAATGAAGATGGAATGAGGAGGAGGATCAGGTGAAGAAGCTATTTCGAAAAAACCAGCTGATCATTACGACTCTGGCGGTCATGATTGCGATTGCCGGATATCTGAATTACTCCGGACGGGTTCTGGAGGAGAGCGCGGACGTGGTAAGCTCTGATGAAAACACGGTCCTGCTGACGGATGAAGTGGAGGTTGATACATATGTGGATACCTACACGGACATTGTCAGCCTGGATGGGGATGAGGAGGAAGCTTCGGCAGAAGAGGGTTCGCAGGAGTCGGAGGCAGCGGTGGGGGAGGCCGTCCTGGCAAGCACAGGCGTTAGTGCTGTAAGTGAAATCCTTGCAGCCGCAAAGCTGAACCGGGAGCAGGTACGCTCGAAGAGCAAGGAAGAGCTGCAGGAAATCATAGACAGTGCTGACATATCGGAAGAGCAGAGGGCGGAGGCCGCCGCGGTCTTGACGACTCTGACGCTGAATGCGGAAAAGGAATCAGCGGCAGAGCTTCTGCTGGAGGCGAGCGGATATACGGAATGTGTGGTGAGCATCACGGATAATACGGTGGACGTCGTCGTGAACACGTCCTCTCTGACGGAAGCGCAGCGCGCCCAGATCGAGGATATTGTGAAACGCAAGACCGAGGTGGCCGGTGAAAATATTGTGATTACACCTGCCGCCGCGACAACGGCAGATGCAGAATCAGCGGAGGGTGGCGACGAGGAAGAGGAATCTGAAATGCTGCCATAGACCCGTTCGGTACTATTATAAATTCCTGCGGTACTGCCATAGATCCCTGCCGTATTTATGAAGTCTGGTTATAAAGCCTGGTTATGAGGTCTGTTTTTGAAAGAATGTGGTCGCAATCCCATTAGCTTTAGACAATGGGTGGTTCACGTCTGCATCAGATGCGTGCAACGCCGCTCTTCCTTGCTGCATCTGCCGCCGCTTTTGCGACAGCGTCCTTCACACGTGGGTCAAAGGCAGCCGGGAGGATGTAATCCGCGGCAAGCTCGTCATCCCCGACCAGGGACGCCAGGGCATAGGCGGCGGCGACCTTCATCTCGTCGTTGATGTCGGAGGCGCGCACGTCCAGGGCGCCCCGGAACATGCCGGGAAAGCACAGGACATTATTGACCTGGTTCGGGAAATCAGATCGGCCGGTAGATACGACTGCGGCTCCGGCCGATTTCGCTTCGTCCGGGAAAATCTCCGGGGTCGGATTGGCGCAGGCGAAAATAATCGGATCCTTCGCCATCGTTCGCACCATATCGGCGGTCAGTGTGCCGGGGGCGGATACGCCGATAAAGACGTCAGCTCCTTTGATGACGTCCGCGAGGGATCCTTTTTCGTGGCGGAGGTTTGTGATCTGTGCCATTTCCTCTTTGATTGGGTTCAGTCCGTCACGCCCCTCGTAGATCGCGCCCTTCCGGTCAGTCATGATGACATTTTTCAATCCCATCGACAGCAGCAGCCGGATAATCGCGATACCGGCAGCCCCGGCGCCGGAGGTGACGATTTTTATATCCTCCAGTTTTTTTCCAACCAGCTTCAGCGCGTTGATCAGTCCCGCGAGCGTGATCACGGCCGTCCCATGCTGGTCATCGTGAAAAACAGGAATATCACAGCGCTCCTTCAGCTTTTTTTCTATTTCAAAACAGCGGGGAGCGGAAATGTCCTCAAGGTTTATCCCGCCGAAGCTTCCGGCAAGCAGCGCGATCGTGTTGACAATTTCATCGACGTCCTTGCTGCGCACACACAGTGGGATCGCGTCCACATCTCCAAACGCTTTAAAAAGGACGCATTTGCCCTCCATCACGGGCATGCCGGCCTCAGGTCCGATATCGCCTAAGCCCAGCACGGCGGTGCCGTCCGTCACGACCGCCACCGTATTCCAGCGCCGGGTCAGCTCGTAGCTTTTGCTGATATCCTTCTGGATTTCCAGGCACGGCTGGGCGACGCCGGGCGTATAAGCCAGGCTGAGGGCGTCCTTCGAGTCCACAGCCGCGCGTGCGGTGATTTCAATCTTTCCTTTCAGATCATAATGCATTTTCAAAGATTCTTTTGCGTAGTCCATGGTGAATCTCTCCTCAATCTTTCTGAATATAATCGGATGCTTTTGTATCATACCAGTTTCTTTCGACAATTACCAGAGTGAAAGTGAAAAATACAGGGTTGTTTCACGAACATTTTTTACCACGATTCCTTGCCTGGTGCAAATG
>JAJQBS010000002.1 GCA_021203145.1 Lachnospiraceae bacterium
CATTTGCACCAGGCAAGGAATCGTGGTAAAAAATGTTCGTGAAACAACCCTGCCGTTCACCTCCATTCCCTTGATTTTTATCCGTGGATGAATTAAAGTATTATGAGCGGAAGTCTGTTGCTGCGGCAAATGCATGCCTGTTTGTGCGGATTTCAGATGGATGATTACCGGATAGACTGACGTGGGGCGGATGTTGCCTGGATGTGTACTTTGTTAGATTCAGACCGGGCATACCCGATCTGGTCGCCGTGGGTTTGGAGGATAAAGATGACTCGATTTGTTATTTATACGGATGATAAAGAAAATATCCGGGAATTTGAACCGCTTTTGCGGAAGGCAGTACTTGCGCGGAGTGAGTGGCCGCTGGTTCAGACCTACATTGGAGAGGAAAATTTCCAGGCGTACCTGCAATTTGTGCAGCAGAATCCTTTTCTCATCATGGTAGCTGCGCTTACCGGCAGTGAGGGACGCAGAAAAGCTCTGCGTATCCGGGAGATTAACTGGGATGCGCGTATGATCTGGTTCTCTGACGAGATGAACAAGTCTTTCGCCGGAACTATGGGAGCCACAGCTTTTGGATTGCTTCCTGTGTCATCGGAGGATATCGAATCGGCTCTGGACGCTTGCAACCTTTTTTCGGAAGTACATTCCATGTCATAAAGCGGCGGCCGTTCATTGGATAATCATGTCCGGCGCAAAGTAAAACGACTTATGTCGTTTGCTATAATGCACAGGGCTGCACATGGAATTTTTCCGGCTGGCACCGGGACGCAGCCCGCGCAGCGGACAGGGGTGAGGACTCCCCCCTATCCGATTATGTAAGGATCTGGGATTTCGTGCAAAATGGGGGCATAGACATGACAGAGAAAAAGAAATTCACGATTGATGATGTTGCTCGGGAGCTTGGGATCAGCAAGACCACGGTTTCACGCGCGATCTCAGGGAAGGGAAGAGTCAGTCAGGCGACGCGGGAGATGGTCCTTGCCTGCATTGAGAAGCATGATTACCGTCCCAGTGTGATTGCGAAAGGGCTCTCGGAGAGCAGGACATACAATATCGGACTACTGCTGCCTGACGATTATGCGGATATTGATCTGCCTTTTTTTAAAGAGTGCGTGAGCGGGATTTGCGAGAAAGCTGCCCAGCATAATTATGACATTATTCTGTCTCTGGTAGATGGAAAAGAGCAGACGCAGCTGCACAGGCTGGTTTCTAACCGTAAGGTGGACGGTGTGATTGTGACGCGGGCGTTGGTCAATTCGTCTGTTCGGAGCTATCTGAAGGAGGAAAAGGTACCGTTTGTGGCTATCGGCACGCCGCAGACGGAGGAGCCCGGCCTGATCTGGATCGACAATCAGAACCGGGAAGGCAGCCGGGAGCTCACCGGTATCTTGCTGATGAAAGGATTGCACCGCCTGGCACTGGTCGGGGGGAGCCGCACGCATCTGGTCACCAACAGCCGTGTGGAGGGGTTTGAAGACGCGCACAGCGATTATCGTGTCCGGTTGGATCATTCGCTGCTGTTTTTTGATGTGGACAGCTATGCGAAGGCAGTGAAGGCGACGGATGTCATTCTGGATGCAAAGGCAGATGGAATCGTCTGCATGGATGACAATATCGCAAATATGATGCTGGGCTGCCTGCGTGAGCGGAAGGTGAAGATTCCGCAGGACATCCGTGTGGCGAGTCTCTATGACAGCACCTTGCTGGAATGCCATATTCCCGCCGTCACCAGCCTGCATTTTAATACAAAAAGTCTGGGTATGAATGCCTGCCAGCTTTTGCTGGATCAGCTCGGAGAAAAGGTGGATGGGGAATTTATGCCGCTGAATTACCAGGTGATCCTTCGGGAATCGACAAAGTAAAAGATATCTTTATCTTTTTTATTAATGAGAGTTTGACTGCTCAGTGAAAAACCCTTATAAATCCAAGCGCGCAATCGGTTGCGCAAAGCAAAATGAGACCAGAACCAGTATGGACAATATGCACAAAAAAATGGTCGGAATACTGTCTATTTAGTATAGTTGACATGAAGAAACAGATAGAGTATACTGTAAGCACGGTAAACCGATTGCGCAACAGTTGCGCAATAAACGACACGAGCCACGTCAAAAAACAGAGACGGCTCGTGGGCGGCAGCCGGAGCCGGGACTGGTTCCGCGCTGTATCTATCAAATCCATAAGGAGGATAAGCAAATGAAATGTAAAAAGGTTCTTGCGGTTGCACTGGCTGCGGGCATGGTGATGAGTATGGCTCCGGCAGCATCGGCAGCTGACGACAATGTCATCACGATCTGGGTGGCAGACAACATGGTAGACCTGACGACCGAGTATGCGACTGCATATCTTGAGGAGAACTATCCGGACTACACCATCGACGTACAGGCGGTTGGCGAGGGCGATGCAGCTTCCAACATGATTACAGACGTTGAAGGCGGCGCGGATATTTATACCTTCGCACAGGATCAGAAGGCTCGTCTGGTCAGCGCGGGTGCACTGAGTGGACTCTCTGATTATTATGCAGAGTGGGTAGCAGAGAATAATGACGCCGGTTCCGTAGCGGCAGTACAGAATGGCGATGTGACCTATGCATTTCCGATTACGGCTGATAACGGCTATTTCCTGTATTATGACAGCAGCGTGGTTACAGATCCGAGTTCCATAGAAGCAATTCTGGCGGACTGCGAAGCGGCAGGCAAGGGCTTCTATTTCCAGATCAGCGGCGGCTGGTACAATGTAGCAATGTTCTTCGGCACCGGCTGCACCCTGACTTACGAGACAGATGAGACTGGTGCTTATACAGCCTGCAATATCGACTACGCTTCGGATGCCGGCGTGACTGCGATGAAGGCTCTGATCTCTGTTGCATCCTCTTCCGCATTCTATGATGGAGCTTCGATCGCTGATTCGACGAACTGTGCGGCGATCGTAGACGGTACCTGGGATTCTTCTCTTGCACAGGAGCTCTTCGGAGACAATTATGCATGCGCGAAGCTTCCGACCTTCACGGTTGATGATACGACCTATCAGATGAATAGCTTTGGCGGATACAAGATGCTCGGCGTGAAGCCGCAGACCGATGAGAACAAGGCTCTGGCGTGCTTCGATCTGGCACAGTATCTCTCTGACGCAGAAGTGCAGCTGGCTCGCTTTGAGGCGGAGGGCTGGGGCCCGTCGAACCTGACCGCACAGGCGGATGAGGCTGTACAGGCAGATCCGGCACTTGCTGCTTTTATGGAGCAGAGCGAGTTTGCGGTTCCGCAGGGTGACTATCCGGCTGATTACTGGACCGTATCCGAGGCTCTTGGCAAGGATATCATTGCCGGTACCTACAATGATTACACCGACGAGCAGCTGCTTGAAGTCCTGACTGATTTCCAGGAGCAGTGCCTGGCAGCTGTTACGGGCTGATTGCGATTGCAAAACGAAGTGCTTCAGAAAGGACAACCTGACAATTTAATAAGCGTGGTCTTCTGATGACAAAAACCAAAAGGAAACCTGAATACAGACCGTCTTTTGGCGGTCTGTATTTTCATATGCGCAGAGCCGGGCAAAGCATATCCCATGCGAAGTGTGGGACGCCCACATCCACAATTGGAGATTGTGGACATAACCCGGCGAGGGAGTTTTGCGGCTAAAGCCGCACCCGGCTTGCCCGGCTTGCGCGGACGGACAGGGGGAAAAGCGTTTCCCTACTCGATCAATGCGCCAGGGCACCAGAGAAATTTGAGGAATTAATTAAGGGAGGGACGGGATCGCAATGAGTCAACAAAAAGAATCTCTTTCGGCACGCATGGGCAGAGGCCTGACACAAGTCGGAGGAAATATCGCGGAAATTGGCACGACTTTCAAAGAAGGCGACTGGACCGCGAAGCTGTCCTATGTAATTATGGGATTTGGCCAACTGGTACATAAGCAGTTCCTGCGTGGCATTATTTTCCTGGGTACAGAAATTTTGTTTTTTTACTATATGATCACTTTTGGTGCGAATTATGTATCGAAATTGTCGACGCTGGGCACAGTGGAAACCTATGTGGATAAGAGCGGGAAGATTCCACTCACTGTATATGGCGACAACAGCTTTCTGATCCTGCTGTATGGCCTGCTGACCATTTTTGTGATTGCGGTGTTCATTTTCATGTGGAGAATGAATGTCGGACAGCAGAGACAAATCCAGAAGCTGCAGGAGATGGGGAAAGATCTTCCGACCACCAGGGACGATCTGAGATCCCTGCTGAATGAACATTTTGCAGCGACGTTGCTGGCAATTCCGAATGTCGGTATCTTTGTTTTTATTATTTTGCCGATCATTTTCATGGTCTGCATCGCGTTTACGAATTATGATGCGAATCACCAGTCTCCGACGAATCTGTTCACCTGGGTCGGTCTGGAGAACTTTAAGAACCTGCTTTCTACAGGCACGTCCGGTTACGGCGGTACATTCTTCCAGGTGCTGGCCTGGACACTGGTCTGGGCGACCTTTGCGACGTTTCTGAATTTTTTCCTTGGCCTCGGGGTGGCCATCATGATCAACAAAAAGGGGATCAAATTCAAGAAGCTGTGGAGAACCATCCTGGTCATGACGATCGCGGTTCCGCAGTTTGTCTCTTTGCTGTATATGTATAAGATGTTTGCCAATGATGGACTGGTGAACACCTATCTGTTGAAATGGGGGCTGATACAGAGCTATATTCCGTTCTGGACATACGCGATGTCATCGCGGATCCTGATCATTCTGATCAACGTCTGGATCGGTATTCCCTACATGATGCTGATGACGACGGGTATCCTGATGAATATCCCGGAGGATCTCTATGAGAGCGCGAGGATTGACGGCGCGAACGCCTGGCAGACGTTCCGCAAGATTACGCTTCCGTATATGCTGTTTGTCCTCGGTCCGTATCTGCTGACGTCCTTTACCGGCAACCTGAACAATTTCAATGTGATCTACCTGCTGACGCAGGGGCAGCCGACGACGATGAGTATGTCGGGAGGCGCGGGCGGCACCGACCTTCTGATCACCTGGCTGTATAAACTGACGGTCAATGATACGAATTACCGTCTGGCGGCCGTCATCGGTATCATGGTATTTGCGGTTACGGCGATCATATCTCTGGTTGTGTACCGGATCCTGCCGTCCGTAAGAGATGAGGAGGGATTCCAATAATGAATGAGAAGAAATTAAGATCAAAAAGCGGCCATGACAGGGTCATCAATACGGTCATTTATATCATTCTGATCCTCATGAGCATTATCTGGCTGTTTCCGTTTGTCGGGCTGGTGCTGCAGAGCTTTCGCTCTTACGATACAGAATACGGCGGTATGGTAGCATATTTCCTGCCGAAAGCATTTTCTCTGGATAATTATACCTGGCTTCTGACGGATGCCGGCAGCTCGTTCCCGAGATGGTATCTGAATACGTTGACGATCGCTGTTTTCGTGGCAATTATCAACACGATTATGATCGTGGCGGTGGCGTACGCGCTCTCGAGATCGCGTTTTGCGGGCAGGACGTTCATGATGCAGCTGTGGCTGATCCTGGGGATGTTCCCCGGATTTCTTACCATGATCTGCCTGTACTTTCTGCTGAAGCAGATGGGCCTGACTCAGGCGGGAGCGATCCCCGGATTGATTCTGGTGACCTGCGCAAGCTCCGGCATGGGCTATTATGTGTGTAAGGGTTACTTTGACACGATCCCGAAGGCGCTGGACGAGGCGGCCCGCATTGACGGCGCGTCCAACGCGCGCATCATGTTTACAATCATCATGCCGCTGACGAAGCCGATCATCATCTACACTGCATTGACCGCATTCATGGCTCCGTGGTGTGATTATGTGTTTGCATCCTATGTGGCGTTCGGCTACAGCGACAGCTACAACGTGGCTGTGGCGTTGACGCGCTGGGTATGGACGAACGACTACCAGGGCTACTACACAAGATTCTGCGCGGGCGGCGTGCTTGTCGCCGTTCCGGTGACCATCCTCTTCATGTGCCTGCAGAAGTATTACGTAGAGGGTGTGACCGGCGGCGCCGTGAAGGGCTGACGCAAAGATTGCCCGCAGCTTTGTGAAGAAATCGGGCAAATACCTGAAAGCGACCGGCAGCAGGGGGAAACGCCTGTTGCCGGTTCTGTTTATGGAAGTCAGCGGATATCTGACGCTGAATGATGAAGAAATCACGCTTTCGGAAGACACGGCAGTGATGCCGGCGCAGTCGATTCTGGTGCTGAGGTAATTGTTTTTACGGACACGGTATGGGATCGGCGACCGATTTTCAAAAAAATCGTGACGGCAGTGCGCCGATATGGAATGTTTCTCGTAGCACCTGCGAAGGATGTCCCGATTTGCGGAGCAAATCGAGAACAGTATCGATTCTGTATTGCGCGGCTCTCAATTATCACAAGTCTGCGTCTGCAGGCAAAAATCAAGTATCGAAAGGGAGAAAACATGGACAAATTTGTTGTGAATATTATCCACCGTCCTGAGATGGTGCCGGAGTACGCTGAGAAGGTGACCGGCCATGGGCAGGCGGAGGATATCGGGCGCAAGGCGCTGCTGACGGAGAGCCTGGATATTTTTAAGACGCAGCAGGAATGCGCGCACAAAAACGGTCTGAAGACCACGATTGAGATGACCTATGCGAGTCTTTTTAATGCGGAGGCCATCGCGCTTGCAAAAGAACATCATGAGAAATACGGCGATGAGATTGCACTGACGCTGCTCGGCCTGCCCTGCAAGGAATTCCGGGAGAAATACAGGACGAAGGATTTCTGCATCTGGATGTTTTCCATGGAGGACAAAAAGGCGATCGTGCAGGACGTCTTTGAGAAATTTTACGAGTGCTTCGGCTTTTACCCGGAGTCGACCGGTTCCTATTATATGGATGCGGAGCTGACGAATTACATCAAAGAAAAATATCCGTCCGTCAAATGCGCGGTGGCAACCTGCTGGGAGGAAGGCCCGAAGGCGTACCATACCTGCAACAACAGCTGGTATACCTTCATGGACGGCGGTCCCTGGGCACCGTGGATCCCGTCAAAGCAGAATACCCACGCGCCGGCGGCGAACGAGGCGGAGGACTCCGGCATCGTGGCAATTCCTCACTTAAGCCGGGATCTGATTGCCTGCTACGACGGCAACGGCTCGAACTTCGGAACCCATCCGCAAAACGTGCTGCGCGGGATGATTTACGATTCCGACACCTGGGAATACCCGTATCTCTATAATCTGATCGACCAGTACCGCTATCAGGCAAAATTCAATGATGGCTACGCATACAACATGATGTTTGTAGGGCCGGGCTGGATGAACAAGATGGGCCGCTGGGAGGCGCCGTACGACCTGCTGCTGAAATCCTACGAGGACGGCTGCGCGTACTATGGAAAGCTGAAAAAAGAGGGCAAGCTTGTTGATATGACGATGAGCGAGTTCGCGGACTATTATCGCCAGAAGAAGTCCTACACCGAGCCGGAGTGCGCACTCTGGAGAGACATCCTCTACGGAAGTAAAAAGCAGGTGTTCTGGTACTGTGATCCGTATCTGCGCGTGTGCGTCAATATGGATCAGGGCGGCGCGATCGTTGATCTGCGCCCCTACGTCGCGAAGCTGAACTGGCCGGTCGGCATCGGCACCCCGCATATCCAGGACGCGAGCTATCCGTTTCTGATTCAGGAAAAATACCGCGCCGGATATTTCACTCACTACGCGGGCGAAGGAACCGTCCGCAGCGCGAAGATCTGCCACAACGGCGAGGAAGTCGACCTGTGTCTCTGCCGCACAAAGGCGCATTTCTCTGAAGAACCTGTTGAGTCGGCTGGCGATGGAAATGCGGCAGTTACCAGACCAGTGGCAGCATCAGTACCCGCTCCAGGCAAAGCTTTTGAAATGGCTTCCAGACCGGCATCGGCATCCGCTTCGGGCGAAGCCTCTGAAATGGGATGTAGCACTGAGAAAACGGCAAAGAACCGCATCCTGACGCTGGATCCGGTGGACATCGAGTTCTCCGACCTGACTGTGAAGCTTCAGACCGTGATGACCTTTATCGAAGGCACAGGCAAGATCCGCATCGACCGCAAGGTACTCTCAATCACACCGAATGGCAATGAAACGTCCGCCGCAGATGCGGGTGCGGCTATCAATTGCGCAGCTGCTGACATTACCATCAATGAATATATGGTGGGCTGCTACGGCACGACCGAGTACACGGAGGACATGTCCAGCCTGACGCTTTTCCTGGAGAAGGGTGAGGAAAAGACAGAGATTCCTTATGAGTATAAATGCCGCGAGGCGTCCCTCGAGGGAGCTGACAGTGCGGCCTGCATCGTACCGCCGATCGAAACGAAGGTTTCCATGACCTGTGAGGGCCGGGACAAGGCGGGCTACATCAAAGAAGGATACGCATTCAGCCCGATGTTCACGATCGGATACACCGGAAAATTATGTGAGAAGGAGGTCTTCACGACATGGCTCAATCTGGAAAAGGCAAACTAAACTACCGCTGTCCGTCCTGCTTCATGCGCGATCTGGACCTGGATATGTTTTATGATAAGGAAAAGGAGGAATACTACTGTATCCGCTGCCAGTACCGCGGCAGCGAGGCCGACGTCCTGGAGAAGAACCAGATGGCGCGCTTCCGCTACGGCGCGATGATGCGGAGGTTCGAGGAAAAGGATTTTGAGGACTTCTCGGAGGGGTGAGCTGAGACACTGTTTTTGATAATGAAGAAAAAGAGCCGAAACCTGGATATAGCAGGCTTCGGCTCCTTCTTTGAAAGCGCCGGGCCAACCGCGAAGAGTGTTCCGATTTTCTACTGTGCGACTTTCGTTGTATCACAGACCGGGGGCAAGTATTTTTTCATTTTGCTGTGGAAAAGCGAAAGTGAGTATGCTAGAATGAAAATAACATATTTTCCAGGAACGATATTATATAGTTATAGGAAGTTTGCAAATTTATAGAAAAGGGAAGCGGGGTGAAAACATGGGATATTATCTGAACTCAGAGGATGCGTATGAACTCTACGAAAGCGAGACAAGGAAAGCTTATTTTATAGATAAAACCGAAATGCTTAAGGATTTGATCCAGATTATAGACCAGGGGGAAGCAGCATTTCCATCACCAGACCGCGGAGATTTGGAAAATCTGTAATTGCAGCCATGATCGGCGCGTTTTTCGGAAAGGGAGTCGATGGCAGTGCCCTGTTTTCAAAGCTTAAAATAGCTGAAAATTCGGGATATTCGAAGCATCTGAATCAGCATAATGTGATTTATATTGATTTCAGCAAGGGACCGCGTGAATGCAAATCCTATGAGCAGTATATTCATTTTATTGAAGGCTGGCTGCTTGAAGATTTAAAGGATTCTTATCCAAATGTAAAAATTCACGAAGGTGACACGATAGGCTCTGTTTTACGTAATGTCTTCAGACTGTATAACCGCGAAAAATTTATCCTTGTTTTTGATGAGTGGGACTATATTTTTCACAGAGATTATTTCACGGATTCAGACCGGGGCAGGTTTACTGCGTTTCTGGGTGACCTGACAAAGGGCAGGGCCTATGTCACGATGACCTATATGACGGGAATTCTACCGATCAAAAAATATTCCGGCAGTGATACGATGAACCATTTCGCTGAGTTTAATATGGCAAACAGTGGCATGTACAGCGAATATTTTGGATTTACAAACGCGGAGGTGGATGAGCTTTATCAGCGTTACGTCAGGAATACGCTGACCCCGGTCATTTCGCGGGAAGATTTAAGAGACTGGTATGATGGCTATCATCGGAAGGGAAAGGAGAGCGTCTACAATCCGAATTCTGTGGTATTCGCGCTTACCCAGAATGAGCCGGGGAACTACTGGGCGCGGGCCGGTGAGTATGAAGAACTGAAGGATTATGTTCTGGATGATACTGATGGCGTTCGAGATGCTGTAATGCTGCTGGCGGCGGGCGAGCCAGTGAAGGTGGATATTCAGGAATACGCCACCTCGGCGCAGAAGCTGGAAACCAGAGATGAAATTCTCTCAGTTATGACAGTTTACGGTTATCTGAATTATTTCGATGGCTGCGTGAGAATTCCGAACCGGGAGCTCTGGATGGAGTTTGACAAAATCATCCGCACGGCGCCGAGATTTAATTATATGCGCGAACTGGAGAAGGAATCTCTGCGGATCCTGCAGGCAACATACGATGGGGATGAAGAGACGGTCGGGAAAATGCTGGCAATTGTACACACCACAGAGTCTCCGTTGAAGGCATATAGTTGACGAAGCGGAACTGTCAGGCAGCGTAAAGCTTGCCTGGATTGCTGCGAGAAATAAATACAATATGGAGCGTGAGGATCAGGCTGGTATCGGGTATGTAGATTATATTTTTTATCCACATAAGCGCTCGGACGATGGCATCATCATTGAACTAAAAGTAGACGACTCCCCGGAGAAGGCCCTGCAGCAGATTAAGGATAAAGATTACGCATTGAAGTTTAAGGGGAAGATGGGGGGAGCAGCCGAGAACAACAGGAAGGATTATCCTGGTCGGAATCGGGTATTACAAGAAAGACAAGGTGCATCGGTGCAGGATTGAAAAGGTGCGCCCGTCGGCAATATGAACGTGAATGTTGGATGCCAGCAGACTGCAGCTTCCGGCATCCCTATTCAAATTTGCGTACAGCGGTTTCCTGCAGATAGAGCTTTGTAAAATTGATAAAAGCTCTGTCTGCCCGGGTCAGCCGCTTTCCTTTGCGGCAGGACAGTGCAATAACGACGGGGTCAATTTTGGTGTTGATCGGGTATAACAGCATGTCGCTTTCCGTTGCTGATTTATCGTGGAACCGGCGGGTGCAGTATTCCATCGTGGCCACATAGGCGCCGCGTCCCAACGCGCACATGGTTGAATTCAGTTCGCCGCTTTCAGATTGGAACGCCACAGTCGGGTCAAAGCCTCCCTCCTGAAAAATTATTTTCTGGTCAAGCACCACGTCATCCATCTTATTCCGCAGAAGGATAAACGGTACTTCCCGCAGGATACCGATCTCTTTTTTCTCCAGAAGCTCTGCCTCCACGTCCGGCCAGCTGTCCCCGTAGATGCGTTCGGCCAGAATAGAGGAGATGGCGACCGCATAAGAGTCGCCTTCCAGGACGGGAAGATGCTCAAGGTCGGATCCCAGAGGTAATGTGGAAAAATACAGGTCAAATTCTCTCGCGTATTTCGCCGCTTCCTTCGGCTGAATTCGTATGGTTCGGATATGGTAATCGGGATATTCCTCTGAGAAACCGGTCAGCAGTCCCGGAAGGAACGGCAGCATATCCGTGATTGGGACAGCGAGCGTGAGCTTCTTTTTGTCATTGCCGGAGAGAGCCGTGATGGATTCCAGGGTCTCGTTATAAATGTTGAGGATTTGCTCGGCACCGTTAGAAAAGGTCTCCCCGGCCGGAGTCAGAGACATCGGGCGTCCGCGTCTGACCAGTTCCACACCGAGTTCATTCTCCATCTTTTTTAACTGCTCAGAAAGGGACTGCTGAGTAATATGCAGCCGGTCGGCGGCTTTCGTAATGTTGCGTTCTTCTTTGATCGCGAGAAAGTATTCGAGATTGTGGATGTTCAAGAAATCATCTCCTATTTGCAAAACTATCTTTTTTACACGTATGATGACGCGCCTGTGTTTTTTGAAGGTATTTTACCACACTTATGACAATAAAGCAAAAATAAATAAAAAAAGTAAATTGATTTTGCCGCACCAAAAGCAAATTACCGGAACAACAGGTATATGCCTGTTGTAAAGGACTGTTTTATTTGTTGGACATTGTGAAAATTGTACTATAAAATATTAAAAAAGAATAAAATTAACTCAAAAAGGATAAATGAGTATGGCTAATTTATTTTGTGGCGCGGCGAAAGCGGAAATCACTCCGGAAAAGGAACTGATCCCCAATCTGAGAGCGTTGTCGGACAAACGGTTCGGGGGCGTTTTTGGACCTCTGTATGTGAGAGGGATCGCGATTAAAAATGAATCAGAGACAGTTTTGCTGATTGCTCTGGAGCTGGACAAGGTTCCTTATCCGAAGGAGATCCTCAGAGAACTGTCGGAGAAGACCGGGATACCGGAACGAAATATCCTTTATTTTTCAGTAAACACGCACTCGGCTCCCGTGACTGGCTACCGGCCTTTTGAGAGAGGGAATGATACGACCAGAAAATCAGAAGCGGTGCAGGAAGCGACCCGCAGATATGAGGAAGCGGTAAAGACTGCGGTTTTTCGCGCGGTGGAAGAAGCGATTGACGGAATGCGCCCGGCAAGAATCGGGTATGGCACCGGAAAAAGCTACATTAATGTTAATTCATCCCTGGATTATGTTACATATAAGGATGACGGAACAGAAATACACCAGATGGGAAGCGGAGATAATTTTGAAGGGCCGGTTGACCACACCGTCTTTGTCATGCGCATGGAAGACACGCAGGGCGTTCCGATCGCCTTTCTTGTGAATTATGCGGTTCACTGCAGTGTGATGATGTGGAATCGGTGTGTGGATGGAAAGATCGGAATCAGCGCTGATCTGGCCGGCGAGGTGAGCGGCTATATGGAGAAACACTACCCGGGCGCCGTGTCTGTCTGGTCAAGCGGAGCTGCGGCGGATGTCAACGCGCTCATGATGACACACAGCACCTATCCAAACCCGGATACCGGGATGGTGGATGGCTATACCGCTGTCAGCGAAGAATTTCCTGCCGCGATATTGAAAAAATTATCGTCACTCCATTTTGCCGATATTTTAAGGGTCGCGCAGAAAATACACTGTACGGATGAGGAACCGGATATTAAGACAGGTGTGAGCTGGTGCTATGTCCCCTCGTATCTGTCCAGAAATGACGTTACAGGCATCCCCAATGTGACGGAGCAGCCCGGAGGGGAGCCGTTTGACATCCGGCTGCAGAAGGTGGAAATCGGCGGGATGGCTTTTGTCGGTGTCAGCGGAGAGCTTTGTACGACCCTTGGATGGGCGGTTCAGGAATCTGCGCGGAGGAAGACCGTCGTCATTATCAACCACAACGCCTGTATGCTGGCTCACGGAGGACGCACCTTTGATGATGAGACCTACGAGCGATGCTCGAACTCCGCGTACAGGAAGAAGTGCCTTGCCGGAATGAACCAGTTTACTGCAAGGCCGGGGTATATAAAGGCGGCGCTGCAGCAAAGTACGGAAGAATTGTTTGGGTAACACTGACCACAGCGGCAAACGGGATCTGGAAGCGCGAAGCGCCGGGCAAACCGCAGCCTCATACCTTTTTGCTGCTCGAATCAAAAAATATTTTATACGGAGGAATTATTATGAGTGAATGGACTTACGAAATACCGGAACTGACAGAGGAAGAGAAGAAACTTCCGGTGGCGAAATACTACTACAATTATCCGCTGCATCATCCGAATCCGCTGTACAGCCAGCTTCTGGATCAGGGCGCGATGGATCCGGCTGACGCGCAGGAGGTGGATCACTGCTTTGACCATCTGAGGGCCGAGGGCTATGGGAAGGTTGAATACGGCTATTGCATGATGCCGGACGGATCCGGCTATATCGCGAATTATTCCGTCCTGTCAGATCAGGTGACTCCACAGATGCGGATGTGGTATGTCAGATGGATCAATATCCATTCGAAGAATCTGCCGAAGGGTGTGGGAAATATCCGCTACAAGCTGTGGAATCAGGTAGATCATATTGAACACGGCCTGGTAGACGGCGATTTCAAAAAGGGGATCTACACACTGGAGACGCTGGATATGGGACGGGGCAGCAAAGCACTCCGCTCTGTCCGCCATAATTTCGATGTGAGAGATTATGGCTTCCCGGAGGAGAAATACGAGGCGCTCCAGAAAGCAAATGTGGCGATCACGTCCTGCTGGGAATCCTTTGATGTGCCGGGCTCCCATCTTGTTCTGTCAGTGACCCGGCCCTGCCCTCTGGGCGGTGTGGAAACCCTTTCAAGAGAATGGATCGGATATAAAGCTGAAAACGGGAAATTTGTGCGCGACCTGGAAACACCGGAATTTATGCTCTGTGAGCAATATCTGAGGGATGTGCAGATTCACAACACGGTGGAACAGCAGCATCTGTCCACCTTCCTGCCGGAGCTTTACGCGGAATATCATGATCTGCCGATGGACGCGGACTGAAGGCGCGGCGCAGATGAAGAGGAAAGAAAACGACACTGCGGAACCGGCGCGGGAGGAGAGACGGAAGACAGAGCACGACGCGGCGGCTTTGGCACAGGAGGACATCCGAAAGAAAGAAAACGACGCGGCGGTTCTGACACAGGAGGACATCCGGAAGAAAGAAAACGGCGCCATGGATCTGACACAGGGAGATATCCTGAAGAGTCTTGCGTGGTTTGCCGCTCCGATCCTGATCGGGCAGCTTTTGCAGACGCTCTACAACAGCGTGGATTCTATCGTCGTAGGGCGGTTTGTGGGGACAAGCACGCTGGCGGCCGTGACCGCCAGCGCAACGATTACGCAGGTGTTTGTGGGATTTTTTAATGGGATGGCCGCCGGTGCGTCGGTGGTGTTTTCCCGAAATTTCGGAGCCGGTCAATATTTGGATCTGAAGGAATCCATCCATACCGCAATGACATTTTCCCTGCTGCTGGGTCTGATTATCGCGGGCCTGGGAGTGATCGCCGCGCCGCTGCTGCTGCATCTGGTGTCCTGTCCGGACGACGTCTATGCGGAAGCGCTTGTCTACCTGCGAATTTACATGGGCGGCGCTTTGTTCATGTCGCTTTATAATGTCGGGGCGTCGGTGCTGCGCTCTGTCGGAAACAGCCGGAGTCCGTTCTGGTACCTCGTGACATCGAGCAGTATGAACATCGCGCTGGATGTCCTGTTTGTGAGAGGATTTCGGATGGGAGTAGCAGGGGTGACTGTTGCGACCGTCATTGCGCAGTTCACATCGGTTGCCCTTGCCTTTCGGAAAATGATGATGGCTGATGAGAGATACCGGTTTTCCTTTCGTGAGCTTAAGATCCGGGGGAGTCTCCTGGGGGAGATTGTCCGGATGGGGCTGCCTGCGGGAATACAGGCCTGTGTGACTTCTCTGTCAAGCATGTTTCTGCAGCGATATATTAATGAGTTCAGCTCGGCCGCGATCGCGGGAATCGGCTCCGCGATGAGAATCGACCAGTTTGCCGGTATGCCCTGCAATGCGCTGGGGCTGGCCATGACTACCTATATCGGCCAGAACCTGGGGGCGAAAAAACCGGACCGCGCGCGCAAGGGCGTGTGGATTTCGCTGGCAGCCGCTTGTACCATGGTCGTGGTTGTAGGCATTCCGTCGTATTTCTTTGCGGAGCGGCTTGTGGGGATTTTCAGTAGTGATCCGGAGGTTATTCAGTATGGAGCCGGCATGCTCCACGTGATTATGCCGGTCTATCTGGTTATGGGATTTCAGATGCTCTTTGGCGGAATCATTCGCGGGTATGGTTACTCGCAGGAGACGATGTACATGACGTTAGGAGGCATTGTCGCCGTACGGCAGCTCTGGCTGGCGGTCGCGCTGCATTTTGATCACAACATAAAGTGGATTTACTGGGGGTATCCGGTCGGCTGGGGCGTGACGGCGCTGTTGATGCTGGCATTTTATCTCCTGGTGATACAGAGAAAACCGTTATCCGAAAAAGGAAGCTAAAGGGCTGCTTTGGAATGCTTTGAAAGCATCAACAAGGTTATCTCACGTGAACCACAGGAAAAACCTGTTAAAAAGAGAGGCGAGAGTCTCTCTTTTTCTTGTGGGCAGTTTGACGTAAAGAAAGCGATTTCGACCTGATATACTCACGAAAATGCCGCATGACCATAAAAATCTGTGGAAAACAGGCTGATATACAGGGAATCGCCTGTGGTAACATGGAGATTAATTGTTGGACTTAGCAATTATTATTGGGTATCATGTAGAAAAATTGAAGAAATTACACAACGAAAAGGGGAATGGGTATGGCTGAATATACGAAGATCTTTGAACCCTGTGTCCTGAAAAATGGAATGGTACTGAAAAACAGGGTATGTTATCCGAATGCGATGCAGTCCTATATGTCGGGGCCGGAGAAATCATTTGACGAGCCACTGATTACGGATGCGGCGATCTTTGCCCGCAGCGGCGCCAGTCTGATGAATTACGGCCATTTCGGCGCGAACGGAGGCGGGGCAATCCCGGCTGACAAGAAAAAATATTCGTTGGACGAATTTGGCAGGGGCGGCGGTTACTTTGATTACCGCGGTGAAGTGTTTGGAAGCGCGCCTGCGTTTGATTATGACAGCGCCACTACCTGGAACAAGGTTGGCCAGGTCGCTGAGGTAGCGCACATGTACGGTACGCGGATGATTGTCAAGCTGGGCGCTTCATTTCCGAAAGGTGTGACGCTGGACGGGGGCGATGCGCTGGCGATGTTTCCGAAGCTGACGGACAACCAGCTTGCGGGGTTCAGCGGACTTTCCAAATTTATCCCGAAAAAGGCAGCCAAATTTGGTTCTGAGTCGGTCGAGGACATGAAGAAACGCTGCGCGACAAAGGAGCAGATTGAGGACAGCATCAATGAGATCGTTTATATTTGCAGACGATATCAGATGGCTGGTTGGGACGGAATGAGTCTCCGCGGAGACCGCTGGGGCCTGGATAAATCCACAAACCTCCGGGACGACGAGTATGGCGGGGAAATTGAAGGACGTGGCCGTTTCCAGCTGGAGCTGTATAAAAAGATTAAAGAATACTGCGACCCGGACTTCCTGATTGAAGTCGCGATGCCGGGTGAGGCGCCGCACGGCCATGACGGCAATATCCCGGAAGGCTATACGGAAGAGGAATTTGTCCGTTTCATGATGATGGTTGAGCCGTATGTCGATATTGTGGAAATCCGTGAAAAGGGCGGAAACGGCTATCAATGCATGGGTTATAATAGTCTGCCGGGCATACATCCATCTCTTGGCTACGCGAAGCATCTGCGTGAGGCCGGTTTTCAGAAGACGATTGCGGTCAATGGCGGTTACAATGACCCGGACGAGATGGAGGCAATCCTGGAAGAAGGTATCGTGGACCTGATCAGCACCGGCCGGACATTCCGTGCGGAACCGGATTTTATGAATAAATTGCGCGAGTATGGCTCGGATGTGATTACGCCCTGTCTACGCTGCAATAAGTGCCATGGAGTCCACAATGGCGTATGTGGGTGCGCAGTAAACCCGAAAGACGCGCAGCAGCACCGGCTTCCGGCTATCATTAAGCCAAAGAGCGACCGAAGCAAGAAGGTTGCTGTGATTGGAGGCGGCCCGATCGGGATGCGCGCCGCGTGTTTTGCGGCAGAGCGTGGTCATCAGGTGACGATTTTTGAGAAGGATGAGCAACTGGGCGGCAAGGCGGCATATTACGCGGAGCTCTATCCCGCGCAGTGGAATATGAAGCGTTATTTGAAATGGCTGAACGGAGAATTAATACGACAGGGGGTTACTGATATCCGTCTGAATTGTGAAGCGGATCCCGGGAAGCTTCGCGAGGAGGGATTTGACGCGGTGATTGCCTGTACCGGTTCCCATGAGAAGCGGCCGCCGATTGAGGGAGCTGATGGGAAAAACGTTTATCTTACTTCTGATGTATATTATGGAAATGTGACGCCCGGGCAGAGGGTGGCGATTGTCGGCGGCGGCAGCTCTGCGACAGAGGCGGCCATGTACCTGGCGTCTCTTGGGAAGGACGTCACGATTCTGACCCGTCAGGAGGTGCTGATGCTGGGAGAATGGCGGATGCACGGACCCCACATGATCCATCAGTATCTGAACAAAGAAAAGAATTACGGGGGGACCGGCGGATGCTGGATCAATCAGGAGAACCTGAAGCCCATTTATTTCGCGACGACGACAAAGGTCACCGATCACAGCGTTACTTACGTAAAGGACGGGATCGAGACGACTTTGGAAGCGGACACGGTGCTGGTTGCCGGGGGTTCGACCCCGCACACGCAGGAAGCATTGCGCTATGCAAATTGCACGAAAGAGTTTTACATGTGCGGCGACGCAGAGAAAGACAGCACGGAGCTTATGGAGGGTAACCGCCGAGCTTACGGAAAAGCCTGCCTTCTGTAATGGCCGAATTTTAAAACAGACAATTTATTTGCAGCATATGGACAAGTATGGAACCGAACCTCCGGGAATTTCTGGGGAAAAGGACGGATTCAGATAATAAATATTACCTGAGGAGGAAAGCACTATGAGCAAAAAAATGTATGCGTACGTTGGTAACTGGAATTTTCACCCCGCTGACAAGGGCATCAGCGTGTTTCAGTACTTTCCGGAGGACGGAAGTATGGAGCTGATCGAGAATGTCTATCCGGAGATCGCGGCCGGTCAGATCTGGCTGCACCCGGAAAAGCCGGTTCTCTATGTGGTAAATGAAAAAGGAGACCTGGACGGCAAGATGGGCGGCGGCGGATATGTCCTGGCGTTCGCCATTGACGAAAAGACAGGAAAGCTTACCATGATCAGTAATATGGAATCTCTTTGCACGGAGCCGTGTTACGTGGTCGTGGACAAATCCCGCAGACATGTCCTGGTCAGCCAGCATGCCGACCCGTTCTATGTCACAAAGCTCGTAAAGCATGCGGACGGTAGCTGGGGGAACCAGATTATCATGGAGGACGCGGGTCTTCTGCTGATCGGACTGAACGAGGACGGGAGCCTGGGCGAGATCCAGGACGTCTACATCACCGAGAGCAACGGCGGGCTGGGCCGCGAGGGCAAGAAGCTGGTCGACCCGGTGACCGGCCACGTACAGCTGACACGCGTGATTTCACGCCAGCATTCCGTCATGCCGAGTCCTTCGGGCAACATCTACGTGGTCTGCGACAAGGGTATGGACCGCGTGTATACTTTCGGTGTGGATGATGAGAACGATGAGCTGAAGCTGTTGGATACCTATGTGGACGATCTGGGAGTGTTCCCGCGCTACTCTAGCTTCCATCCGTCTCTGCCGGTATTTTATACGAACAATGAGCGTAAGTGCGAAGCTCATGTGTTCCGCTATGACGATAATACCGGGAAAATTGACCTGATCCAGAAGGTGGAGCTGCTGAACGATGAATACAGGGGCAAGGAATACGCGATCACCTGCCGCCCGATGGGGGCTCAGGACGTCCTGGTACATCCAAACGGAAAGGTTGTCTATTACACGGTAGAAGGAGGAGACAATCTGATCATTACTTTGAAAGTAAAGGAGGACGGCCTGCTGGAGCTGGCTCAGAATATTGACTGCCAGGGCACGATGCCGCGCGGTATCTGCCTGTCGCCGGACGGACGCTTCCTGCTCTCAGGCAACCTGACAAGCGGAGACGTTACCGTGTTTGCCGTGGACGAGGAAGGCATGCTGAGCTGGACCGGTAAGAAGTATGAGGCCGTGTCGCCATCCGCGATCCGGATTTATGAAGTAGAAGAATAGATATCCATACAATTTTTTGCCACGGGACTACTACGGGAATCAAGTGTTGTTCATCTGTGACCGGACGGAGGATCGTAATATGGAACTGGCGGGTGCGGAACACGCATAATAATGAGGAGGAAGAAAATGGCAGCGGAATATAAGAATATTTTTAAACCCTGTGTACTGAAAAATGGTATGATATTAAAGAACCGGGTTATTTATCCGAACGCGCAGCAGTCCTACGTGACCGGAGTGGAGGCTTCCCCGAATGAGGCGATGATCGATGACCTGGCGGATTTTTGCAGGAGCGGCGCGTCCCTGATGAACTTCGGACATTTTGGCAGCCTGGGCGGCGGCGCGGCGGCACACACGGGAAATGAGAAGAAAAAGAATGAACTCAGAGACTATGTGCCGGAAGGCTACTTAAAAGAGCTCCCAGAGCAGGCGCCGTTTTTTGACTACAGCGACGCGAGGACCTTCAACGTGGTGGCTCAGATCGCCGAGGTCGCGCATATGTATGGCACCAAGCTTCTGGTAAAGATGGCTCCGTCCTTCCCTGCGGGCGTCTCTTATGATGGCGGCGACGCGAAGACTCTGTTCCCGGCGCCGGAAGGGGATGAGCGTCTGGCCAAATGGGAAGAAATTACCGATATGTTTCCGCACATCTTCCCGTGGGCGGCCAAAGGAAACGGGATGACGATTGAGGAAATGAAGGCACGTCTGGCCACGAAAGAGCAGATTAAAGACTCGATTGACGAAGTGGTATCAATGCTGGTCAAATACAAGAGATACGGCTGGGACGGCGTCAGCATGCGCGGCGACCGGTTTATCGACGCGTCGACGAACATCAGAGAGGATGAGTATGGCGGAGAAGTGGAGAACCGCGGCCGTCTCCTTCTGGAAACCTTCCAGAAGATCAAGGAAGTCTGCGGAGAGGATTTCCTGATTGAGGTCGTTATGCCCGGCGAATCGCCTTACGGGCACGACGCGCAGATTCCGCACGGCTATTCGGAGGATGAATTTATCCGTTTTATGATGATGGTGGACGATTACGTGGATCTCGTGGAAATCCGTGAGAGATCCGGGGCCGGGTACCAGAACCACGGCTACAACAGCCAGCTGAACGTGCATCCCTGTCTGAAATACGCGAAGGATCTCCGCGCCGCAGGCTTTAAGGGAACGATTTCTGTAAATGGAGGCTTCAACGACCCGGACGAGATGGAGCGGATCATCGCGGACGGTACGGTGGATCTGGTCAGCTGTGGGCGTACCTTCCGCGTGGAGCCGAATTTTATGGCAAAGCTGCGCACGGACGGGGCGGAAGTGCCGACGCCGTGCCTGCGCTGCAACAAGTGCCATGGACCGGAGAGAGGTGTCTGCGGATGCTCGGTGAATCCGAAGGACATGATGGGGCACAGGCTCCCGGCAATTGTTCCGGCTCCCGGCAAGCCGAAAAAAGTGGCGGTCATCGGCGGCGGTCCGATCGGGATGCGAACCGCCTGCTTTGCAGCAGAGCGCGGCCATCAGGTGACGATCTTTGAAAAAGACAGCAGACTGGGCGGCAAGGCGGCATATTACGCAAAACTGTATCCACAGCAGTGGCCGATGGATCGGTATATTTCCTGGCTGATTGACGAGCTGGGGCGCAGGGGCGTTACGGACATTCGCCTGAGTTGCAAACCGGATCCGGAGGAACTGGCAAAGGAAGGCTTCCAGGCTGTGATCGCCTGCACGGGTTCTCATGAGAAGCGGCCGCCGATCGAGGGAGCGGATGCGAAGGGCGTATGGCTGGATGAGGATGTGTATTTTGGTAATATCACCCCCGGCCAGAAGATTGTGATCGTCGGCGGAGGCAGCGTCGCGACGGAGACCGCGATGTACCTGGCGTCTATCGGGAAGGACGTGACCGTCCTGACCCGCCAGGAGATCCTGATGAAGAGCGAATTCCATATCCGCGGACCGCACATGGCGTACGAGATCATCGAGCCGGAGCTCGGGTACGGCGGAATCGGCGCGGCATGGACGAAGTACGACAATTTAAAACCGGTCTACCGCGCGACGACGAAGAAAATTACATCGAACTCCGTGACCTACGAGAAAAACGGCGAGGAGAAAACGATCGAGGCGGATACGGTGATCGTCTCCGGCGGCTATGTCCCATATGCGGAGGAGGCGCTTCGGTACGCGGACTGCACGAAGGAATTTTACATCGCCGGCGACGCCGACAAGAACTGCACGAGCCTGATGGAGGGCAACCGGCGCGCGTTCGGGAAGGCATGCTTACTGTAAGATACATCGGTGGGCTATGTGGGACTGACGGAAGACAGACTATCGTGGATTGGCCATGTGCCTGCTGAAAAGATAGTTCAGTATACCTGCAGCGTAAAGAAGTGATGTGAATCTCAGAAATCATGTCTACTGTGGGAGGGGAAGCTGTCATCGGCCATTTTTGGAATGGTGTTACCTGTAATATAAGCTTACAGACAATTTCCTGAACAAATATGGTATAGCAGAATAGTAATTTCAGCTGACCTGGACCGGGTAAGATGATTTTTGAAATAGGGATGAAAGGAGAGTAAGATTAAAAATCTGGACATCCCGGAAAGCAAAAAACCTATATAAAAAGGAGGAAGCAAAATGAACAGAAGAAAAGTGACAGCCATGTTGACTGCTGCGGCAATGTGCATGACAATGGCAGGCGGAGGCCTCACTGCAAAGGCAGAGGTACAGCGCGATGTGCTGAATTTCGCGATCAGTACCGATCCGGGAGATTTCGGTCCATGGGCGGCAACCAATACGGCTACCAGAATCTGTCTGTGGGGTGTTTATCAGGAGCTGGCGACCATTATAGACGGTCAGGAAGAGCTGGTGCTCCTGAAAAGCTATGAATTGAGCGATGACGGGCTTGAAATGTACTGTGAGATCTGGGATACGATCACAGATACCGCAGGCAACCACATGACGGCGAACGACGTCCTGTTTTGTTGGGAGACCGGTAGCGAGCTTGGATTGCTGACCGGCACGGATTTCGTGGACGAGCTGGAAGTAACCGGTGATTATACCTTTACCTTTAAGTTTAACAGAACACTGGAGAAGGGCGATACGCTTGGCCTCTTCAAGTGGAAGGTCGTTACACAGGCAGCCTATGAAGCGAGCGACGACGGTATGGCGACAGATCCGGTAGGCACCGGTCCGTATATCGTGAGCGATTATGTATCCGGTTCTGGATTTACCTATACTCTGCGTGATGATTACTGGCAGACCGATGAATACAATGCTTCTACAAATGGGCAGAATGTGCAGACGATCAACTGGTACATTATCACAGAGAGCTCACAGAGAACAATCGCTCTGCAGACCGGCCAGGTCGATCTCTGCCAGGAGATTAACTCTCTGGATCTTGCCCAGTTTGACGAAGGCGGCGCATACAGCGAGGACTATGACCTCTATGGGATCAGCGAGGACAAGACCATTCAGTTCTTTGCGAACTGCACGGAAGGATCTGTTACAGATGATGTGAACCTGAGAATTGCCATGTACTACGCGATTGACAACGAAGTGATTCTCAATAGCGTATATGGCGGGTCTGGAACGGCTGTCCATGAGCTGATGGGTACCTGGGCAGACGGTTATAATTCAGACTGGGATACAGAAGATAACTATTATAATTACGATGTGGAGAAAGCGGCGGAATATCTTGCTGCATCCAATTACAATGGTGAAGAGCTTGAGCTGATTGTGGAAAATGATGAGAATAAGACGAATGTGGCTCAGCTGGTGCAGGTATTCCTTCAGGAGATCGGTGTCAATGTGACGATCAGTACGGTTGAAGCAAGCTCCTGGGACGACTATAAATCCAGCGGCGACTGGGATCTCCTGATCTCTGATGACGCGGCGAACGTATACGCTGTTAAGGGCTGGTGGGGAGTTCTCTCCCAGGATCGCTATGGTGAAGAACGCGGAACCGTGAACTTTATCCAGGATGAAACCCTGCAGGATCTGATTTCGGCAGCGATGGCAGTTGACGCGACAGATGAAGACAACACGGCGGTTCATGATTACATTATCGAGAATGGGTATGGATATGGAATTGTAAATCCGTATATGTACTATGTCATTCCGAGCGATATGACCAATGTGGTGACCTCTTATCAGAGAGCGGTTATCCCGGGCTCCTGCACATATGAGAACTGAAGCGTGGGGCTTTAAGCAAAAAGAAATGAATGAAACGTGAATAAGACGTAAGATGGGGAGCGTCGCATTTATAGACCGGATCGGGGAACATAGATGCGGCGCTTTCTGAAAAAACTGATACTTGCTGTAAAGGCGTGCAACCGCGCAGGAAAATGCTGTTTCATGGCCAGCGGGCGGTTGAATGGATAGAAAACGAACGGATATCGTTTTCTGAAGAATACGAAAGTGAGGGAAGTATATAGATGAGAAGATATATATTTCAGCGACTTATTTTAACTGTGGTAGTTGTCCTGCTGGCTGCCGTCCTGATTTTTACAATCATGTATTTTGTTCCCGGCGATCCGGCCAGAATCGCGTTGGGGAGCACGGCAACCGAAGCAGAGGTTTATGAATATCGTGTCAAGCTTGGGCTTGAAGATCCATATCTGATACAGCTGGGGAAGTTTATGTTTAACGCATTCCTGAGACTTGATCTTGGTACCTCCTGGTCGCGCGGCGTATCCGTTATGTCCGGTTTGCTTGAGCGTCTCCCGAGAACCTTTGCCCTGGGTATTTCCTGTGTGATATTGGGGCTGGTCGGCCTCCCTCTTGGAATCACGGCGGCGATTCACCGCGGGCACTGGCAGGACCGCGTGTGTTCAGTATTGTCGATGGTATTCATTTCGGTACCTGATTTCTGGCTGGCACTGATGATGATCCTGCTGTTTTCTGTAAGACTGAACCTGCTGCCTTCTTTCGGTATCGGGAGCATCCAGCACTATATCATGCCCTGCATTGCGGGAGCGATTGCAAGCATAGGGACTCTCTCAAGACAGACGCGGTCGAGCGTGCTTGAAGTTATCAACGCGGATTTTGTCACAACAGCCCGGTCAAAAGGACTGAAAGAGAAAGCTGTTATATACAAGCATATGCTGCCGAACGCGCTGATTCCTGTTATCAATGTAATCGGCACCAGCTTTGCAAAGTGTGTCGGCGGAATCATCGTGATTGAGCAGATTTTTTCGATTCCGGGCGTAGGCACCTATATGAACATGGCGATTGGATCCAGGGATTACCCGATTATCCGCGGCTGCGTCGTGATCCTGGCAATCTATACGGCACTGCTGAATCTGCTGGTCGATATCGCCTATGCGGTTGTAGATCCTCGTATTAAGGCACAGTTCACTGCCCAGGCGAAAAGGAGGAAAAAGATTCATGCATAAAAAACTGAAAAAAGACAGTATGACAAAACAGGTTTTCAGAAGATTTATTGCAAATCCGACCGCACGAATCGGCTTAATCCTGATCGTAATTATCGTGATTGCCTGTATCATCGGACCATATCTGACGGGGTACGGGGTAAATGAAATGGATGTGGCGAACATCAACAAAGGCCCTTCAGCGAAGCACCTGATCGGAACAGATTCACTCGGACGTGATTATCTGACCAGGCTCCTGTATGGAGGCAGATATTCGTTGGTGCTTGGATTGTCAGGCGCCCTTCTGTCCTGCCTGATTGGAATTGTCCTTGGCTGTATTTCGGGTTATTACGGCGGAAGAGTAGACAACCTGATTATGAGAGCCTGTGACGTAGTTATGGCAATTCCCGCCATGCTGTTGTCGATTATCGTGTCGATCGCGTTTGGAACCGGGTTTGTAAATACTATTTTCGCGCTGGCGATCGGCGGATGTACCGGAGGAATCCGGCTGATCCGCGGGCAGGTGCTCAGTGTTCGCAAGGAAGAGTATCTGGAGGCAGCCGAGATGACGAACTGTAATTCGCTTGAAATTATGTTTAAGCATATTCTGCCGAATGTGCTCTCCCCGGTCATTGTAAGTACAACCATGAGCATTGGCTCTATGATAATGGTAGCGGCAAGCCTGAGCGTGCTTGGTCTTGGCGTACAGCCGCCGACTCCCGAGTGGGGAGCGATGCTTTCGGCGGGGCGTTCCTATATTATGACGCTTCCGTATCTTGTAATTTTCCCTGGTATTATGATTTTTCTGACCGTGTTGGGATTCAACTTGGCGGGAGATGGTCTCAGGGACGCGATTGACCCGAAGCTGAAGAAATAAAACAGACGCGTCATTGAAAATCATCGGGTTGCATCATGGAGACTGAGCCTGCAAAGGCAGTGTGGTGGAGCATCCGCGAGTGACGCGATGGAGAATGACACGATGGAAAAGGAAAAGCTGGAAAAGAGCCAGGAAAGAAATGGGGGAGAAGCATGGCGGATTTATCTGTGAATTATCGAAGACCGATTAAATCAGAACTGAAGTCCAGAAAGAAAGTTTTCCGCGCTCCAGAGGATCCGGTGGGATCCGCAGTGGAAAAGCTGCTGAGAGAAAACTACAGGTACAAATATACCTACGCAGTAAATCCGTACGCGGAAGTGTATCGGTTTCGTGACAACATATATGGAATCTATACGGATTCTATTGACGGAGCCGGGGACCCCTGGATGTTTCTGATTGAGGGACCGGAAAAGGCGCTTCTGATTGATACGAGCTTTGGCCTGGGAGACCTGAAAGGGCTATTGAAAGAGATAATCGGCAATAAGCCGGTACTGGTGGCGAATACGCATTCTGATTTTGATCACGCATATGGCAATTATCAGTTTGACACGGTTTACTGTCATGAGTATGAGGAGCCGATCATTCGGTCGAAAATGAACCCGCATGTCTGGGACTACCTCTTCGATGAAAATGGAAATGGCATCTGGGCGGATTTTGACAGGAAGGATCTGGTGCCATTCAGGGAATACAATCTGATCGGCGTACCGGACGGGTATATCTTTGATCTTGGATGCGGATACGAGGTCGAACTGATTCATACAGCAGGACATTCCATCGGTCATGCCGGTTTCCTGGACAGACAGGCGAGGATTTTTTTCGCCGGAGACGACGCCTGCATCGGCGGTCTGCAGTGCAGCGGGGGCGGCCTGGAGAAATTTGAGCACCGGGAATATGCCACGGTGGAAGCCTTGTGTATGCAGATGAAAAAGGTAGTCGGACGCATGGATGAGTTTGACAGTGTTTTCCCAAGCCATGGGTTGGTTGACTTGAATATTTACGCTTTGATCAACTTGATTAGTATATGTGAATCCATTCTGGAAAATCCGAACCGGTATGACTGCAAACATATTAAAACGCGGGACGGCATTACCAGAGCGCAGTATGGCAGACTGATACCGGGAGCCGGTTATCTGAACTACAGTGAGACGTCTGTCTACATGAACAAAGTATGGCACGCAGATAGTGAGGTATAAAAATGGCAGCAAAAGATGAAAAACTTCTGGCGGTGGAAGATCTTGTTGTAGAATACACATCAGGAGGCAGTGTCATCCACGCAGTAAACGGCGTGTCTTTCGACCTGAGGCAGGGTGAGACGATAGGGTTGGTAGGCGAGACCGGCGCGGGGAAGACGACAATCGCGAAAACAATTATGAGAATTCTGCCGGCTGAGCAGGCGACAGTAAAAAACGGTAGAATTTTGCTGAACGGAGAAAATCTCCTTGAGAAAAAAGAAGCGGAGATGCTTGATGTGCGCGGAAAGCAGATCTCCATGATTTTCCAGGATCCGATGACAGCTCTGAACCCTGTTATGTCTGTAGGAAGCCAGATTGCGGAGGTGATCGCACTGCACAGTGAGGTAACGAAAAAAGAGGCTGAGGAGCGTGCCCTGGAAATGCTGCGGATGGTGGGAATTACGGAGGAACGA
This sequence comes from Lachnospiraceae bacterium, assembly GCA_021203145.1. GTDB lineage: Bacteria > Bacillota > Clostridia > Lachnospirales > Lachnospiraceae > Choladousia. The sequence goes on from JAJQBS010000002.1 coordinate 27,340, forward strand.
TATGACGAATTCCCGTTCCAGTTTTCCGGCGGGATGAAGCAGCGCATCGTCATAGCGATCGCACTGGCCTGCAATCCGATGCTACTTCTGGCAGACGAGCCGACTACCGCGCTGGATGTGACGATTCAGGCACAGGTGTTAGAGATGATCAACGACCTGAAGGCTAAGCTGAACACATCCCTGGTACTGATCACGCATGATTTGGGCGTTGTAGCGGAAATGTGCGATAAGGTAGCGGTGGTATATGCGGGGCGTATTGTTGAGATGGGAAGCAAGGAGGATATTTTTGACCATCCGAGCCATCCGTATACAAAGGGCCTGTTTCATTCTCTTCCAAGCTTTGTGCTCGGGGAGAAACGGCTCCATGTGATTGAAGGAATGCCGCCGGATCCGTCAAATCTCCCGGAAGGCTGCAGCTTCCATCCGAGATGTCCATACGTGACAGAAGCCTGCCGCAGCGGAGAGGTTCCGAACAAAGAGCTTACGCCGAGCCATTACTGCCGGTGCAGATGCATATAAGGAGGGGAAACATATGTCTGCTTTGATTGAGGTAAAGAATTTAAAGAAATATTTTTCCACGCCGGACGGTGCGCTGCATGCGGTTGACGATGTTTCCTTTGGAATTGAAAAAACGCACACGCTCGGCGTTGTGGGGGAATCTGGCTGTGGAAAGTCTACGCTGGGAAGAACAATTATTCACTTGCTTGACAGCACTTCAGGCCAGATTCTGCTGGACGGTGAGGATATCACGGATGTGAAAGGGAAGAAGCTCCACAGGCTGCATGAAAGGATGCAGATCGTTTTTCAGGATCCGTATTCTTCACTGAATCCGCGTATGACTATCGAGGACATTATCAAAGAGCCGTTAAAACACTCGGGACGTTTCTCAAAAGCAGAGCTGGGCGAGAAGGTTGAAGCGCTGATGGAGCAGTGCGGAATTGAGCAGAGGCTTTGTCTGTCCTATCCGCATGAACTCGACGGAGGACGGCGCCAGAGAGTTGGTATTGCCAGGGCTCTCGCGTTGGATCCGGATTTTATCGTTTGTGACGAGCCTGTGTCCGCGTTGGATGTGTCGATTCAGGCTCAGATCCTGAATCTGCTGATGGATCTGCAGGAGCAGGAGGGGTTGACGCTGATGTTTATCACGCACGATCTGTCCGTCGTACGCCACATATCGAATCATATTGCGGTGATGTATCTTGGGCAGATGGTAGAGAAAGGACCTGCGGAAGCGCTCTTTCAGAAACAGCTGCATCCGTACACGAAGGCGTTGCTGAGTGCGGTTCCATCCATTGACATCCACAACCCCAGCAAGAGGATTGTTTTAAAGGGAGAGCTGACATCGCCGATCAATCCGAAGCCAGGCTGCCGTTTCGCGAAAAGATGTCTTTACGCATGTGATAAATGTAAGCAGGACCAGGAACTTACGGAACTGGAACCCGATCATTTTGTAAGCTGCTGCCGGGCGGCAGAGCTGAGTGAGTGAAATTTAGGCCAAGAATTTATGAACGATTTTGTGTGTAGCAAGTCACAATCACAGGATCAGTCTGCCTGCGTGGTTCAGGAGGGAGAGATGAAAAAAAGAACATTTGAAGTAGGAGCAGCGAAGATGGCAATCCCATTCCCAGACAACTTTTTCCCCTATCACAGTTGGGGGCCACGGCTTTTGACCGGGGAACGCGACGAACTGTGCGTTCGGGCGATTTATGTCGATGGAATGGAAAAACTCCTGTTTGTATCAGTGGAGAACGGTGATATTGATCCGAAATGGGTTACGATGCTTAGCGAGGTAAGCGGAATCGAAGAGAGAAATATTCAGATTTCAGCGACACATACGCACACGGCTCCCTATATCGGCGGCTACTGGCCCGAGGCCGTGGAGGATGTGGAGAAGTCAGCCAGATATACGGAGAATGCCTGGAACACTGTGACGGAGGCTGTGAAAAGAGCGATGAGCAGTGCCGAGCCGGCTTTCTTGCAGTACGGCAGTGGGAACTGTTATGTAAACATCAACCGCGACGTCATAGTTCCTGGCAGGGATACCGGACAGACCATCCGTAAAACCGGGCAGAATTTTCATGGACAATCTGATAAGACGGTGTTTACACTCTGTTTTACGCGCCAGGACGGGAGCCCCATAGCTGTTTTGTTTAATTATGGGGTACACAGTGCGGTACTGTTTGCCGCGAAAGTGAAGGATAACGGTCAACTCTCTTCCGGAGATCTCGCCGGTTTTGCGATGAACCATGTGGAGCGGAAGCTCGGAGGAGCCGTGGCTCTGTTTACGATGGCACCTGCCGCTGATCAGGGATCGCGGTACGCGACTTCTGTTATAGAAATGGATCCGGATGAGAAGTCCTGGAGATACGATAATAGTGAGAGTTGGTACTTAGTGGCGGAGCTGTTGGGGCGGGATCTCGCGGAAGAGGTTTTCTCTATCTGGCAGAAAATGAAAGAGCCGTGTGGCGAAGCCCGGATCCGCACTGCAGCAGAGACAATTTATGTACCCGGTAAGGTAAAGAAGGATGGGCCGGGGATTCCGTGGCCGAAATCTCCAGAAGAATATGAGCCGGCCGAAGAAGTGCCTCTTCCCCTGTCTCTGATCGCGATAAATGACCTTGCAATTGTCGGAATCGGTTGTGAGACATCGAGCGGGAATACATCAGAGATCCGAAGAACATTGAAGGAAAATGGTTTCGCTGACGCGGTAATCGTCACGCAGTGCAACGGTTCCTCGCCCTATATGTCCGACCCGGAAGGCTATCAGGTCGCCACATTTTCCGCGATGGCTTCCCACATGATGCCTGGGGCGGTCGAATGCATGATTGATGGAATCGGGACACTTGCCGGGCGGGTAACGGGAAGGAAGGATGAGGAAGCATAGCAAAATAGGCACAGGCGAGATAAGCATAAGAAAATAACCAAACGTAAAACAAAAGCGAACGGTGGAAGTAAGCCGTATTTCGCAGAGAAAGGGGAAAAATGAAAAAGAAAAAAATTACAGCAATCCTGGCGGCGTCAGCAATGTGTATGTCGATGGCAGGAACAGGAATTACAGTTCAGGCGAGTGACGTGCAGAGGGAGGTTATCAACTTTGCGCTTAGCCAGGATCCGGGCAATCTCAGTCCATGGGGAAACACGACGACAGCTGCAAAAATATGTTATTGGGGTGTTTATCAGCCTCTGGGGACAATTACAGACGGCAAGGAGGATCTGATTCTCCTGAAGAACTATGAATACAGTGAAGACGGTCTTGAAATGTACTGTGAGATATGGGATTACATTTATGATTCGGATGGAAACCACATTACAGCGGATGATGTAAAGTTCTCCTGGGATACCGGGTTAGAGCTTGGTGGAATTACTGGCGTCACCTTTGTGGATTCCCTGGAAGTGACGGGCGACTATACGTTTACGTTTCACTTTAATTCGACTTTGACGACGGGCGATTCCGTCGGTCTATTTAAATGGAATGTGGTTTCACAGGCTGCTTATGAGGCGAGCGGTGATGGGATGGCGGTGAATCCGGTAGGAACCGGACCGTATGTGATCTCTGACTATGTATCTGGTTCCGGATTTACCTCTACGCTTCGGGATGATTATTGGCAGACGGATGAGTATAATTCCATAGTGGATGGCCAGAATGTGGGGACGATCAACTGGTTCATCATTACCGAAAGCTCACAGAGGACGATTGCCCTCCAGACCGGCCAGGTGGATATTTGCCAGGATATCAATTCTCTGGATATCGCACAGTTTGACGAGGGTGGAGAATATGATGACGAGTACAATATTTATGGCATTAACGAAGATATGACATTGAAGCTTTACCCAAATTGTACTTCAGGAGCGGTGACAGATGATGTAAACCTGAGGCTCGCTATTTTCTACGCGATTGATAATGAGACCATTCTGAACAGTGTATACAGCGGGATCGGTACGGCGGCGCACGAGCTTATGGCAAACTGGGCGACCGGCTACAATTCAGATTGGGATACCGAGGACAATTATTATAACTATGATCCCGAAAAAGCGGCGGAATATCTGGCACAGTCAAATTATAACGGCGAGGAGCTCGTTCTCATCATGGAGAATGAGGAAGTGAAAACAAACGCGGCTCAGCTGATCCAGGTATTCCTGCAGCAGATTGGCATTAACGTAACACTCAGCACCGTTGAGTCCAGTTCCTTTGGCGATTATGTTGTGGCAGGAGAGTGGGATCTCTGCCTCAGAGCGAGAGCGTTCAATATTTATGTGTCTGACGCATGGTGGGGAGATCTCTCAGAAGACCGTTGGGGCGACCAGGGAAGCATGAACTTTGTAAAGGATGAGACCCTGCAGGAGTTGATTGCGGCAAGCAAGGAGCTGGATTCCACACAGGAGGATCTGGACACTCTGCATCAGTATATTATTGATAACGCATATATTTATGGAATTGTAAACCCATATGACCAGTATGTGATACCTAGCGATATGACGGAAGTGGTAACAACCTTCCAGCTGAATATCATTCCGGGTGCCTGCAGCTATGAATAGGTTGTTCCAGAATCAGAAACTGGCGATAACCGGGCGGTATGTTCTGCGCTTATTGAGCGCGGAACATACGTCCTGCGGCAATTTTGAAGGGAGGAATGCGATGGAGGGCAGATAGAGAGATAGTATGGCAGGATTTGTGTATGCGAAAGAGTCACAAAACAGAAGAAGCGAGAAGGCAGAAATTGTCCGCGAAACAATGCTACTCTGCCAACTCGCCCTTGCGTAAAAACGCAACGTTAGGACAGCAAGAAAGTCTGGTTTTGTCAAGGGAATTGCAAAATCAGAAATATGAACTGACCTATTCGAAGAATTTCCTGATTAAAAGGAGGAATAATATGAAAACAAAAATGAAAACTGCTTTATCGGTCTTTTTGGCGTGTTCTATGGCGATAGCTCCGATGGCCACGGTGTTTGCGAGCGAAGATGAGACGGAAGAATATAACTACGCAGAAGTGGCCGGCGAGTACACTTATGATGATATGACGCTTGAACTCACTGAGGAAGGCGCCTACACATTGGAAGGTGTAGAAGGAACTTACACATACTGGATTGATTATAAGAAAAATGGAGAGATCCTTACCTATATCTATATCTATGCGGATGATGAGAGCGCTGAGGCACTGAAAGAAGAAGTGATGCCCATCTACTGGACAGGAGAGCTTCAGTTGATCTATGATTATGACAACGAGGTAATTTCCAGTGATTTCGAGCCGGGAATGGACTACAGCCTGGTGCAGATCAGTATGAGTACAGAGGATGGCGACGGTGGATTTGTGGCTGAAACGGTGGAGGATGAGGATTCTCCGACAGGCTATATGACAACATTTACGGTGCCTGATGATGGCTACGAAACTGTCTGCATGGCAGGCAACTGGATTAGCTATAAATTTGAACTGACGGATGAAGATGACCCTACATCCTACAGTACAGATCCGGTCGAGCCGGAGGATTGGGAGAATGGGAATTATTATAACTCTGGATCCTCGCGCGAGATGACCTATGATGAAGAGAGTGATTCCTGGACGTTGCCATTGCCATTGGCAAGCAGTTATATGACAGTAGCTTGTTATTACAACCTTGAAGCTGACCTTGTAGCAGGAAATGTGAGCAGCGGAGACAGTATTTGTATCCCATATGATGAAGAAAAACAGTCTGAATCTTTTGATGCGACGATTATGTCCCCTCGTGATTCCGAGAATGGTACAGTAGATGATACGCTTTCATTTACCGCCGAAGATGGCTATGAGGTAAATGTGACTGTTTATACTCCGTATGGATACGATCCAGATGATACCGATACCCTGTATCCGGTGATGTATGTTGTCCGTGGTATGAATAACGAACTTTATGACAACATGATTGCGGAAGGTTATTTATCTCCGACAATTTTTGTCAGAGCAGGAGACTACGATGAGACAATTACCTATATTGAGGAATTAGTAGCATTTACGGAAGAAAACTATAATGTATATATGGATTCCGATCATCGCGCAATCGGAGGCTTCTCTCTTCCGAGCATGGCAGCTACCGTAATTATGATGCAACATCCGGATATGTTTGGTTATGCCTGCCTGATCAGTGGTGCTGACATGTTGTTTAAAAATGATGTAGGCGATTTCACGGATGCGAATACCTATATGGAAGGCATTGATGAAGAAGCCTGGGAAACGATCGTAGAGAGCTGGAAGAATATGAAGATTCATCTGGGATCTGGCTGTGTGGATTTCAACCTGTTTGATGGAGATGTAAGCTCTGCGTCAATGACACAACTGGCTGCCTGGCTGGATGCATATGATGTAGATTATACATTCCAGATTGCCAAAGGTGGTCACGACGCGCCGAGTACAATACACTATCAGATATATTATGAGTTCTTTACCGAGATTCTTGGAAACTGGGGTGAGTAATTCACTTTCTGCGTGTTGTTTCCTGTCTTCTGGCGATTCAAAAATGAGGCCAGTATCAGTTTGATTACGGATCCTGTATTGCCGGAAAGTTGTTAATGTTGTGTAACTGTATGCCAAATAGCTGTAATCATTTGGAATTTTATGAGAAAACATTGTACTACCCATAAAAATCCTTGTTATTTGGCATACAGCTGATAAAATATACACAAATCAAAAAGAAAGCGTTATTTCTATATATTGTATGGCAAATTGGGTGGAATTTTGCCAGTTTATTTAGAAGCTTGCTTTTTAACGATACTGAATGAACAGGAGAGATACATGGATGGAAAAGAAGCAATACCACAGCAGTTCCTATCATCGTTTTTACGAAAATTACGCTGAGAGAGAAGTGACAGACGAGCATGGCGCAACGAAGATCGAAAGGGTTTATGTCGGGGAATATTATTACCCGGAGCTCTCGGATGAACAATTTCGTCTGCGGAAAGTCCTGTTTCCTTTTTTGTATGTTGTTTCTTTTCTTATCTTCCTGCTCTCCGGGACATGCAGGGTCGCAGCGAATTCTTCTTTATATATGATCCCGTTTCTTGCCATATCCGTGTGCATCTATTTGTTACTGTTGATTCCAATGGTATATTGTGTCCGTGCGGAAAAAGAGATGGAGCTTCGCTACTATCGCTATTCGCATATTCAGCTGACACGCTATTGCCTGTGCCAGGCCGTGTGCTTGTTCGGGGCGGGGACGGCAGTCCTGGTCGGTTCGCTGCTGTTTTCCGGTATTGATGCTGCGGTGCTTCTTTGCGCTGCGGGCTACTGCGCGGCGGGAGCCTTTATGCTGGTGATTTATCTTTTGCAGAGCCGTACCGAATGGCAGAAGCTGCCGCCGAAAAATAAACGCCCGGATAAGAGCTCCTATATTCGGTATGAAGAGAGTGAATGAAGGGGCGAGAAAGAGGTGAAACTAAAATGGCATTTATAAAAATGAATTTAAAATCTGAGTGCCTTGGCATGAATACAAATGTGGGCGTATTTATGCCGAAGCTGAAAAATGACAAGGACGAAGAGGAAAAATATGGTTTTGGAGAACGGGCGTTTGAGCCTGGGATGAAATATCAGGTGATGTGGCTGATTGACGGCGGCTGCAACAACTTTTTTAAGTGGTACCAGTACACAAATATTACGAAGGAAGCGCAGCAGAACAGCTTTATCACGATTTCTCCGATGGCCAGGGATTACACGAGCATGCGAAAGGCGGGCGGCGATTATTTCCATTATATAACGGAGGAACTGCCGGAACTGATGCGCTTTTTGCTGCCGGCTTCGCCGAATGCGGAAGATAATTTCATCATCGGCGCGAGCTTTGGAGGGTATTTCGCCTACCGCTGTGCATTGAGCCATCCGGAAACCTACGGGTATGTCGGGGCGGTCGGGGGACCGCTGGACGTGGTTTATGACCTGAAGGATCACCGCACGCCGCACACGCCGAAGGCCGAGGACGTACCGGGGAGCGACCTGGATCTGTTTACGCTGCTGAAACGGCTTCAGGATTCCGGCAGGCCGGTTCCGAAAATGTTTCATTCGATGGGCAATGATGATTTTACCTGGGAAGCAAATATTAATGCCAGAAGGATTTTCCAGGAGATGGGGGTACAGACGAAGCTGGTGACCGGGCCCGGCGCACACAACTGGGATCCCTGGCAGGGTTTCCTGGAGGAGTTTGTAAAATGGCTGCCGCTGAAGAGAGGCCCATTCTGGGCGGAGGAGGATTGAGATGGCACGATATGACTTTATCGGGGAGCGCCACAATGGCGCGACGACCATGACGATATTTGTCCCGCAGCATACTGGTAAGTTTGTCCCGAAGCAGATAAAGCGGGAGGGATATTATGACACTTCGCATAAATTTCCTGTGCTGATGCTGCTGCATGACCTGGGAGGGGACTGCACGGACTGGGAGCTTTATGGGGATATCGCGAGAATCTCGGAGGAAAAACAGATCATCATCGTGTGTCCCGGAGGGGAGACGGGCTTTTATCTGGATACGTATGACAGCGACCTCTGGGAAAAACAGATTATGGATGTGATCTGGCAGGAGATCGAGGGAATTCTGCCGTCCTCGGCGAGGCGTGAGGATCACGCGATCGCCGGGATCGGAATGGGAGCGTTCGGCACACTGCGCTTCGCGTTGAGATATCCGCAGCGGTTCGCAAAAGCAGCTGCGTTCTCCGGCATCTGCAATTATCCGGTACTCTATGCAAAAGATGACTTTCCCTTCACTGTGGCCGGGATCGAGGATATCTTTGGACCGAAGGAAGCAGTCCCAGGAAGCTCGTACGATCTTATGGAGAATATCACCCGGTGCGGGGATCCGAAGCCGGAATTTGTTCTGTCCTGCGGGAAAAGCGAAGACACCTTCGACGACAGTGTAAAGATCCGGGACGCGCTGACGCGAGGCGGATTTCAAACCTGGTGGAGGACGGCTGACGGCGTTGGGAACTGGGATTTCTGGAAAAACGAGCTGAGGTGGGCCGTGGACTGGATGTTTCCGGATGTATCGGAAAACTGATGTGACATACTAAGATAGAGTTGAAATAAGTCGACCGTAATCCCGTTGGCTATAGATAATACGTAATTCACAAAAGTAATTCCTGATATAATGCAGGATGATTGGGAATGTGCAGCAAGGAAAGCAGTTTACGCAGGCCGCCATCCTGTACAATTGCAGCCTGGGGAACGATTATTATGGATTGTGCTTGTCTGATAGAGCGGTAGAGAAGGAGGGTGGAATACATATATGAGACAGACCGAAAAGGAGAACATCAAAAATGATTTCACCAGCGGAGCGATTCCCAAACAGCTGCTGCAGTTTGCGCTGCCGTTGTTTGCGGCAAATTTGCTGCAGACGCTCTACAATATGGTAGATATGCTCGTGGTCGGGCAGTTCGCGGGGAAAGTGAGCCTCTCCGCCGTGTCCATCGGCGGGGATCTGCTGATGTTCATGACCTTCTTCGCTATGGGATTTTCTAGCGCCGGGCAGGTGATTATCGCGCAGCTCCTCGGATCGAAGCAGGAAGGCGTGATTGGGAAATTTGTCGGTACTTTTTTTACATTTCTGCTCTGCGGGTCGTTGGTGCTGAGCGTTGTCTGCGTGGGATTGCGCAAGGAGATTCTGGGCTGGGTGAACGTCTCTTCCGAAGCCTGGTCAGAGACGATGGCGTATATGCTGACCTGCGCGGTGGGGCTGGTTTTTATTTATGGGTACAATGGCGTGAGCGCGGTTCTCAGGGGGATGGGAGATTCCAGACATCCTTTTTTGTTTATAGGCATCTCCATGGTGATGAACATGATCCTCGATCTGTTGCTGGTCGGCTTTGCAGGTATGGGAGCGTTCGGCGCCGCCGTCGCGACGGTGGTCAGTCAGACCTTCAGCTTTCTGGCTGGAATCGTATTTTTGCTGAAGAACAGCGGGAGGCTGGGCTTTGTTTTGCGCGCCGGGGATTTTCTGATTGATAAGGACATGCTGAAACTGCTGGTAAACCTGGGATTTCCGATGGCGATCAGTATGGCGGCGATTGAATTTTCAAAGCTGTTTGTAAATTCCTGGGTGAATGCCTACGGCGTGGTCATTACTTCGGTTTCCGGAATCGGCCACAGGATCGTCAGTGTCAATAATCTGACCGCAAGCGCGATCGGGACGGCGAGCGCGAGTATGATCGGACAAAATATCGGAGCAGGCAAATATTCGCGCGTGTCGAAAACCTTATTCATCGCACTGTCAGCCAATTGTCTGGTTGCTGTTTTTTTTACAATCTGTATTCTTGTGGGAAATCAGCAGATTTTTGGTTTCTTTATTGATGACGTCGATGTATTACTCGCGGCAGACGCCTATATTCCGGTGGCGATTACGATGTTTTTCGCCTGTGCCACCCGGGCGCCGATGAATGGGCTGATTCAGGGAAGCGCGAATCCAAAGGTGAATCTGCTCACTTCTGTCATGGATGGAATTGTGATGCGCATCGGGCTTGCGATGCTGCTGGGCTATGTCTGCGGCTATGGATATATCGGCTACTGGATGGGAGATGCACTTGCAGGATTTACAGAGCTTGTGATTGGAGGGATTTTCTATCTTTCCGGGAAGTGGAAGCGCAGTGGGGTTGATGTGAAATAGAACGCTGGGAAAGAAGCAGGGATCACTGCAGAAACAAAGGCGCGGGGCACTGCCTGCCTGCGGAACGCTGCGCGGAGGCGTGGGTGCGGCTAGTATGAACCGCAGAGGAGGCGGATGTTTTTTGAATTTTCGGAATCTTGAATATTTTCGGGCAATTGCCGAGGAGAACAGTATTTCAAAAGCGGCTGAACGTCTGCATGTCTCGCAGCAGTCATTGTCAGAAATGCTTAAGAAGATGGAGAATGAAATAGAAACACCGCTGGTCAGACGGGGGCATCCGATGACGCTGACGCCGGCCGGGGAGGTTTTTTTCGCAGCGGCGAAGGATATACTTGACCGGTATCGAATGATGCAGGATGAGATTGCCGCGATTTCGGAGAAGGACAGGGTAAAGCTTACGTTGGCTGTCCCATCAACGGAGACGCCGCCTTTTTTGCCGGGACTGCTGACGGAATTTACGGCCGCGCATCCGGAATATGAGGTGAAAATCATTCGGTGCAATCCGATAGAAGCGGCAAAATGCGCCAGGAGGTTTGACCTGTATTTTAGTACGCTTCCCCTGGGAGAGGAGCTGGAGCATATCCATATTCTTGAAGGAGGCACTTACGCGGTCGTCCTTTCGCCGAGTCTGGCGAACCGTGTTTACGGAGAGCGGTGGTCTCAGGTTGAGCGTGAGATTCTGGGGAATAAGGATATCCGCACGCTGCGGGAAATGCCATTCATTGCCTTGTGCAATCAGGCGAACGAGATGGTTCTGGATCTGCAGATTATTTTCCAAAAAGCGGGTTTTGAGCCAAACATTGCCTTTCAGTCCGGAGACAGTGAGCTGAACCTGAATATGTGCGTGCTGGGTACCGGCGCCTATGTGGCCAAAATGGATTATTGTGAGAGGCGTTTCAGTGAAAGCATCGTCGGACGGGACGATATCCGGCTCTATCCGATCGACACCGAGATCGACCCGGTCGTAATCGCGCTTTCCTACCGTCGGGGGATGAGACTGACAAAGGCGGACAGATGTTTTATCAGCGCGGCGAAAAAATACCTGCAGGATCACCACATACAGGGCATGAAGGGATGAAACAATTCTGACTTTTTCTGCTTATTCAAAACGTAGAAGTACAAGGAAAAACCTGTAATTAAAAAGAGAAAAGCTGTTGGACTTTGCCCCTGTTTTCTACTATAGTTAATGTAGAATTTGACTATGCATAGAAAAAACAGGGGAATTTGTTTGTGTAATATACACAAAACCATGGAATGAGTATGACAGCGTTTCCGGACGCGTGTGAAGCGGCCATACGGGAAAAAGGTTTCTGACAAATCCTCTGGATGAATTCGAAAGCCCGCCTGCGGCGATGAATAAGGCGGAAAGGGGTGTCTGATTTCCGCCCTTTTCAGAAAGCAGGCGACTATTAATACATTTTAATGATTAAGGAGGGATTTAACAAATGAGAAAGAAACTCAACAAAGCAATTGCTCTCGCGCTGACGGCGGCCATGACATTCTCCATGGTATCCTACGCGAGCGAGACAGACGACATGGGCGAAGAGGTTACCATGATTCTTGGTTATGACACCCCTTCACTGGCGCCGTTTTACGGACAGTCAGGCGGCCTGAAGTACGCGTTCAACACGATTTATGAGACACTTGGCATTATGGATCAGCGTGGTGAGGAGCTGACTCTGGTAATCGCGAAGTCGGTGGAACAGGTGGATGACGGACAGTATGAAATCGAAATCTGGGACAATGTCTACGATACGGATGGAAATCACATCACGGCGGAAGACATCGTGTACTGCTATGAGACATGCGGGGAGCTTACCGTCTTTACAAACTTCCTGAGTGCTTATGATCATATGGAGCAGATAGATGACTATACAGTCATGCTCTATATGAAGGAAGAAAGAGTGGGCGCTCTCATGAGTATTATGGAAGGGGTTCCGATTGTCAGCAAGGCGGCTTATGAGGCGGATCCGGATTCCTATATCCAGACGCCGAAGGGCACGACCGGTTACGTAGTTACAAGCTTTAGCGAGGGCTACGGATTTACGTGTGAATGGGTAGGCAACTGGCATGACGAGGGACAGGCGGAAACGATCTCCTTCGCGCATACGGTAAAGACGATCAACTATATCTACATTACCGAGACTTCTCAGGTGAGAATGGCTCTGGAAAACGGAGAGGCCGATGTGGCTTACAATGTGGCGACAGATGATCTGGATTATTTTGCAGAAGCGGACGGCTTCGAAGTCAGCAGCGATATTGACAACCGTGTGACGCAGCTCCTCTACAACGGAAGCGAGGGGACTCCGGGCGCTGATATTCACTTCCGCAAGGCAGTGGCATACGCGATTAACCGGGAAGAGATCAACCAGTTCGTATATGCGGGAGCGGCCGCTCTTCCGAACGCCGTTTCGGGTATTTACCTGATTGATTACAATCCGGACTGGGATGAAGAGAACTATTATGATTATGATGTGGACATGGCAATCGAGGAGCTCGAGCAGTCTACCTATAATGGAGAAACGATCGAGATCCTGATGAGCAACAGCGACACGCTGAAATCCATCGGTACGCTGATTGTGACCTATCTGGAAGCAATTGGAATTACGGCTGAGATTTATGCGGTAGAAGACGCGGTAGTGGAAAACAACGCGGAAGACCCGACCTGCTGGGATCTGTATCTGTCTCCGCGCGGCGCCGAGGATTATATCGGCAATATGTGGAAACATTTTGCGGATCAGGATGCTTTCGGCGGCACGACGCAGGGATTCGTGAAAGACGATACTCTTCAGGAATACTTTGAGACCATGCTTGCTACGGCAACCTATTCTCAGGATCTCGTAAATGAGGCTACAGAGTACTTGAACGAAAACTGCTACGTATACACAATTCTTCAGGCACCTTCTTACTGTGTATACAATTCGGATAAGATCGCGTCAATTGCTTTGAATTACAAGGCGTATCCGCTGCCAAATGCGTTTACCTACAATTATTGACAGACGCACGGAGACAGTGAGGAAAAAGTAATTCGGAGTTCTCTGGGAAAACAATAATTTAGAAGGGCATGAATTCTTTCATGCCCTTCCGTTCCATTATGAAGGAGTTCTTTTATGACAAAATATGTGTTAAAAAGAATCATATGGCTGATTCCGGTGTTTTTCGGAATTGTTATTCTGATTTTTTCAATTATTTACATCTCGCCGTCCGACCCTGCGGCTATTATATTAGGACCAGGGTCGAGCCTTCAGGATAAGGAACGGATTCGGGAGGAACTGGGATTAAACGGCACCTATTTCCAGCAATTGGGAAATTATCTTTATAATCTCTGTGTGCATGGTGATTTCGGAGATTCTTATGTCACACAGGTACCGGTGATCTCATCAATTTTACAAAGGCTGCCGAATACGCTTCTGATTGGCAGTATCAGTATGGTGCTTGTAGTCATCTGCGGAATCCCGCTCGGTATTTTTGCGGCAACGCACCAGAATAAGCTTGGAGATAATATCGCGACACTGGCGGCTCTGATCGGCGTGTCAATTCCGCAGTTCTGGCTGGCACTGATGCTCGTGGTGGTGTTTTCATCGAAGCTGCACTGGCTGCCGGCGTTCGGCGTGAGCAGTTGGAAATCCTATATCCTGCCATGTATCGCGGTTTCGGTTTCGACGATTGCAGGCCTGACGCGTCAGACCCGTTCAAGTATGCTGGAAGTCATTCGTTCGGACTATATTACAACAGCCCGCGCTAAGGGTGTGTCTGATAGGGCTGTCACCTATAAACACGCGCTCCCGAACGCTCTGATGCCTCTGATTACCTATGTTGGATCAGAACTTGGCGTCATTCTGGGCGGTACGGTTGTCATTGAGACGATTTTTACAATTCCGGGCATCGGCACCTATATGACGTCAGGGATCAACAACAGCGATCTGCCCGTCGTCGAAGGGTGTGTGATTATCCTGGGAATGACATTTTCTATCGTGATGCTTCTCGTAGATATTGCCTACGCTTTTGCCGACCCGAGAATACGAGAGCAGTATTCAAAGAAGAAGAGGAAAAACTGATATGGAAAAAAACACAGGAAAAATAAAACGCAGAAGTCAGTTTTCCATCACCTGCCGGAGGCTTGTCTCTAGCAAAACAGCGCTGATCGGTCTTATAATCATTGCAATCATGATTTTTATTGTAATTTTCGGAGACCTGATTGCGCCCTATGACCCGATGACTCCCAGTGTCACGCTGGCAAAGCAGGGGCCGTCGCTGACACACCCGTTTGGTACGGATCATCTTGGCAGGGATATCTTAAGCCGTGTGCTTGTCGGCGCGAAATACTCGCTGATCCTGGGTATCATTCCCGTGCTGATTGATACGGTACTGGGGACAATCATTGGCTCTGCGGTGGCCTATGTGGGCGGGTGGATTGATAACGTTGTGATGAGAATCATGGATATTATCAATTCCGTACCGAGTCTTCTGCTCTGTATCGTGGTATCCGCCGCGCTCGGGCCGGGATTTGTAAACACGATTATCGCCATGTGCATCGGCGGCATCCCGAAGGTGGCCCGCCTGGCCAGGGCTTCGGTTCTTGGCATCCGCCAGATGGAATATCTGGAGGCGTCCGAATCCGTGAACTGCTCGAAGGCCAGAATGATGTTTAAGCATATTATACCGAACAGCCTTTCTCCGATTATCGTTCATTCTACGATGGGAATCGGGGGTCATATTCAGACCGTCGCGACTCTGAGCTTTATCGGTCTGGGCATCCAGCCGCCGACGCCGGAGTGGGGAGCGATGCTCTCTGACGCGAGAACCTACGTGCTGAATTTCCCATATATGTGCTTTTTCCCCGGCCTGATGATCGCGATTGTAGTAATCGCGTTTAACTGGGTCGGCGACGGCCTTCGTGACGCGCTGGATCCCAAGTTGAAGAAGTAAGGAGACTGACTGAGATGGAAAATGAAAAATTGTTAGACATAAAGGATCTGTCTCTAATCTATACATCAGAAGGGAGCATTGTCCATGCGGTGAACAAGATCTCTCTTTCTCTGGAAAAAGAGCAGACCCTCGGACTGGTGGGAGAGACCGGCGCGGGCAAGACCTCAATTGCGAAAGCTATTTTGTCCATTCTTCCTTCCCATTCAAGCAGGATTACCGGCGGAGAAATTCTGTTCGAGGGAAGGAACATTCTGAAGCTTTCAGAAAAAGAACTCCGGGAAATACGCGGAAATAAAATTTCCATGATTTTTCAGGATCCGATGACGGCGCTGAATCCGGTAAAAAAAGTAGGAGATCAGATTGCGGAGGGGCTGAAGCTGCACAATAACATTTCGAAGAAAGAAAGCCTGGAGCAGGCCGGGGAGATGCTCGAAACGGTGGGCATTTCAACCTAAAAGTCGTATAACCTGCATTTAAAACCTATTTTGGGGCTCCCAGCAG
>JAJQBS010000124.1:0-17759 GCA_021203145.1 Lachnospiraceae bacterium
CCTGCTGGGAGCCCCAAAATAGGTTTTAAATGCAGGTTATACGACTTTTAGGATTGTATGTTTCATTTCTGACTGCCTTTCTTTTTTTCCTGCATCCTGCTTTTGTTAATAGCTGATTATAAATGCCGAAAATTATTCATAATCATTTTTTTACAAACCGCTCCACGATATATCGGTTCGCCTCCAGCTCCTGCGCATCGTCGAGCGGCGTCAGCTCGTGCGTACCATATTTTTTCTCCAGCGCGTTTTCCAGCAAATAGTCGCAGATGTGCGGATTTTTCGGAAGCAGCGGCCCGTGCAGGTAAGTCCCGATGACATTTTTATAAAGCACACCTTCCGCGCCGTCCTTGCCGTTATTTCCAAATCCAAACAAAACCTTCCCGAGCGGCCGGTTCTCCCCGATAAATGTCCGTCCGCCATGATTTTCAAACCCGACAATCGGGTGGGAAAATTCCTCATTTTCAATCACAATATTCGAGATCAGGCGCGGACTGCCCTGCTCCGTATAGAGATCAACCAGAGAAAGTCCCTCAATCCGCCCCTCCGAAGTATCGTAATAATGTCCGAGCAGCTGGTATCCGCCACAGACCGCGATCACCGTGCCGCCATCCTCCACGTAGGCGTGAAAATCCTCCCGGATCGTTTTCAGCTTCTCACACACCAGCATCTGCTCACGATCCGAACCGCCGCCCAAAAGCACAATGTCCAGATCCTTAAAGTCCACCTCGTCCGTGATCTGAAACTCGCGCGCCTCAGCCTCAATACCGCGCCACTCACAGCGCTTTTTCATACACTGGATATTTCCCCGGTCGCCATATAAATTCAACAGATCCGGATAAAGATGCCCTATCGTTATTTTCATGGTTGTTCTCCCTGCATCTTACAAAATAAACTTAATATAATTCGAACGGCGGAAAAACAAGAAAAGCTACATGACCGCTTCAACCAATATCTTGTCCCCAAGGACTATATTTCTTATACCCTGTTTTTTCTTTTTATTAAAGTTAAAGCTCAGCATATATCCTTTTTTTAAATGATAATGATCAAGATACCTGAATAACTGATCTTCTCCTCGTTCGTTGTACGAATTTCCCCGCCATATTTTTAACTCGATTATATATTGCTTTCCAAGATAATCAACAATTAAATCAGTTCTTTCATCATTTCTGGTTCTGGACTCTACATAATAATTACCCGTTCCATTAATAATTGGTTTCAGGTAAAGCATAAAATATTTTCGTCCTGTTTCCTCAACAAATCTGTCATCCTGATCCCCATAGATATCATCAAAATGAATGACAAACTTTTCAAGAATATGCTCCATATCCAGCTCTCCATTTTGAATAAACTGATTTTTACTTCTGGAAGCATTTTTTTCCAGTTCACCAATTTTCGCATCAGGCTGAATGAGAAAATAATTATAAAGTCTCGTTTCAAAAATACGGTTTGCAATCTGTACAGAATTTTGCTCTATTTTGACAAATCCGAACATCAACAGTAAATCTGTGACCGAATCGTCCGCATTATATATAATTGATTCTCCCTGAAATAATAATGCATAAATTTTTTTCTTCATTTCTGGATAATCATTCAATTTTCCAATTAAAGAATCAAATAAGGCATTTTTTTCGGAAAGCATCTCCTTTACAGCTTCATAGACTCCGGCTTTTGTCCAACAAAAGCTCTTATTCTGAAATAAACCAGTTTTCATTATTTTCTCATCCAGTAATTTGCATAAGCTTGAAACTAAAAGCGGATAACCGGATGTATAGTCATAAATCAATCCCGCTATTTCATCAATATCCATTCCAGTGTGATAATCATCCTCATACTGTCTCAACATCGCCCTTATTTCTTTTGCTGAAAAATTCATATCAACTTCAAAATCAGCAGAAATATTTCAGGGACTGTTCAATTCATGATCTTTATCAGGACGAATCTTCCTTTTTATATTACGAATATCATAAAGTCCGGCAAGTATTACGGACTGAAAAACAGGATATTTTTTTCTTTTCAGGTAATAGAAACGGAGCATTGCAAGAAAATCCAAAAACACCTGATTATTTGAGGCTGTATCAACCTCATCAATAATCAAAACCACCTTCTTATCAGACTCTCTCAGCCAGCGGATAAGGGAAATAAAAAGCATGGACAAGGTAACATTTTCATTATCTCCCTGCGCAAACCGATTCAATTCTTCGGAAGCCCAGGCAGGAAGTACGTTTCCTTCGAGTAAAATCAAACGGGAAAAAGCTGCCACAAAGCGTGGCTCCGTCTCAAAATCAGCAGAGCTAAGCGCCTGAAAATCCAGGCTTATAACCTTGTAATCCGGCTGCAAGTATTCTGCAAGTGCCGTAAGGAGCGTTGTTTTTCCATACTGCCGTCCTTTACTGATTACAAAATAATCTCTGTTTTCCACCATGGTTTTAATCTGGTTCATTCGATCAGTCAGATTTACCATATAGTGAAGCTCCGGATCACAGTAGCCGGTCGTATTAAAGACTTTTTTCATTTTCAGACACGCTCCTTTCATTAAATTACAGGGTCGATTCACCTCATCCCTGCCAGAATATTTCTCGTTGAAAACAACGCCGTGTAGTTCACCAGCACATACAGATTCCCGCACCCGTCCGCGAGCCGTGCTTCAATCGCGGTCTTCACATCCCCAATCATGTCGCAGGGAATATCCACATATTTCATGCGCAGCCGCATGTCCTGGCAGCGGATGCCGCTGACGGTAATCGAGTGAATCCCCTCTCCGATTTTCTCAGAATCTGTTTTCTGGCCATTCGATTTATACGCGTTCATCTTGCCATCCTGCTGATGAGATTTATTTCCAAACCGGTCAAAATCCACATCCCACAGCCAGGAGATATCTGTTCCATCCTGCGCATTGTCATTGATCACGATGATAATATCTTTTTTTCTTTTATCCTCCATTACTGCGGAGATATTCTGGTTAAAACCGGCCGGATTTTTTGCAAGGTTCAGGACTACGTCCGTCCCGCCGATCTGAAAATGTTCCATCCGTCCATTCTGTGGATGAAAGGCTGTGAGTACCTCCTCAAACATTTCAAGGCCAAGTCCGGCGCTCCGCCCCGCAGCGTAAGCGGCGAGGATATTGTAAATATTATAAAATCCATGATAATCTGCCAAAAGAGGACGGCTCTCGTATCTGCGGATTTTTCTGTCCGGGGTTCTATTATCTGCGTCCTCCTCCCTTTCAGTCAGGCTGCTATTTTCCAGCTTCTCCAGTACTTCAAAGGACAATCCTTCCGACATATCAATGTCAAAGGCTTCAAAATCTACCGCAGGTCTTGTAAAACCACAGTTCGGGCAGTTGTATTTTCCGAGCTGGCTGTAGTGATAAAATTCATATTCCAGCCGCGCGCCGCATTTTTTGCAGAATCGGCCCTCGCGGATCTCGTGCTGCTCACCCTGCTCCTCCTCCGAAAAGACACGCTCCGTGATTCCATACGTAAGATACGCATGTCCGCTCTCCATCGCCAGATAAGCAGAAAGCGAATCATCTGCGTTTACGATAATTTTCATGTCAGGAGCCATCTGCATCGCGCGGTTCAGCATGTCCATCGTGATATCAATTTCACCATACCGGTCAAGCTGATCGCGGAACAGATTTGTCAGAACCATATAATCCGGCTTAAAATGCGGGAAAACCCGCAGCGTGGACGCCTCGTCAATCTCAATGCACGCATAATCCGCGTCCAGGGTTCCGTCATTTTTGGCAGCCAGAACAAACGCGGCCACTACCCCGTCGAGCATGTTCGAGCCCGTGTGATTACACACTACCTTTGCCTTTCCTGCTCTCACACTTTCCTCCTCGATCGCGGAACAGAGAAGGTTATTTGTCGTTGTCTTTCCATTTGTGCCGCAGACCACAAATATTTTTTCCCGCACCTGCGCAGACAGATCCTTCAGAATATCCGGATCTATCTTAAGCGCAATCTTTCCGGCAAGCGTCACACCCTGTCTGCCGGAAAGTCTGCACACCGCGCTGATGACCTTTGCAGTCCATATGGCAGCCATCCTGCGTATTTTCATCTGTATCAAGGCACCTTATGCTGATGCTTTCATTCATACTGCCGCTGTATCATGCTTTTTCATTTTCTCCTTCGGTTTACAGTACAGCGCGGCGGTACAATTTTGTGCCTACTCCTCCTCCTTCAGTTCCTCTTCCAGCTGCTTCAGTGCATCTTCCTCCGTATTCGCAGAGGATTCCTTTACCTTCGTAATACTTGCAACCTTATCTGTGATCCCTGCCTCTTCGTCTGTGTCCAGATTCATCAGCTTCACGCCGCTCGTGATACGGCTCTTCACAGAAATCGTCTCACAGGGGATCTGGATAATAATGCCGGATGTGCTGATCATCATCACCTCATTGTCACGATTCACCGCTTTTGCTCCGACCACGTTTCCTGTCTTTTCCGTGATCTTATAGCATTTCACACCCTTTCCGCCGCGGCCCTGATTCTTAAATTCATCCATCCTGGTCAGCTTGCCCATGCCTTTATCCGTGACAAGCAGCAAATATTCGCCCTGCACATCCAGCTGCATGCCAATGACCTCATCGCCGTCCTGCAGCGTCATGCCGATCACTCCCATGGAAGAGCGGCCCGTGCTGCGGACGTCCGTCTCCTGGAAACGGATACACTGCCCGAATTTTGTCACAAGAAGAATTTCCTTTTTATTATTTGTAAACTTTACTTCGATTAATTCATCATCATCACGGAGAGTAATGGCAGTGAGACCATTTTTTTTCACATTGGCAAACTCATCAATCGACGTTTTTTTCACAATACCGCTTCTGGTCGCCATAAACAGATAGCGGCCTTCCTTATATTCCCGGATCGGAATCAGCGCGGTAATCTTTTCCTCCGGCTGCAGCTGCAGCAGATTCACAATCGCCGTCCCCCGCGCCGTACGGCCGGCCTCCGGTATCTCATACGCTTTCAGACGGTACACGCGTCCTTTGTTCGTGAAGAACATCAGATAATGGTGCGACGTTGTCATCAAAAGCTCCTCTATGTAGTCATTTTCCAGCGTCTGCATTCCGCGGATGCCCCGTCCTCCGCGATTCTGGCTCTTAAAATTGTCCGGCGACATACGCTTGATATAGCCGAGCTTCGTCATCGTGACAATTGCCGTCTCATCCGGAATCAGATCCTCCGCCGAAAACTCTGTCGCATCAAACCCGATCTTTGTCTTTCTGTCATCCCCATACTTTTCCGCAATCAGGCTGATCTCCGTCTTAATCACGCCGAGCAGCAGCTTTTCATCTGCCAGAATTGCTTTATACTCTTCTATTTTCTTCATCAGCTCCTTATACTCGGCTTCCAGCTTCTCACGCTCCAGACCGGTCAGAGCCCGCAGCCGCATATCCACGATCGCCTGCGCCTGCGCATCCGTCAGACCAAACCGTTCCATCAGGCCAGCCTTTGCAGCCTGCGTATTCTGCGATCCCCGGATAATCCGGATTACTTCATCAATATTATCAAGGGCGATCAGCAGTCCTTCCAGGATATGGGCGCGCTCCTGTGCCTTATTCAGATCATACTTTGTCCTTCTGGTGACGACCTCCTCCTGATGATTCAGGTAAAGCCGGAGCATCTCATAGATATTCATGACCTTCGGCTGATTGCCGTCCAGCGCCAGCATAATCACTCCGAACGTATCCTGCAGCTGGGTGTGCTTGTACAGCTGGTTCAGAATCACATTCGCGTTCGCGTCCCTGCGAAGCTCGATATTTATACGCATCCCTTCGCGGTTTGACTCATCCGTGATCGCGGTAATTCCGTCAATCCGTTTTTCCTTCACCAGGTCCGCCATCTTTTCAATCAGTCGGGCCTTGTTTACCATAAAAGGGAGCTCTGTTACAATAATATGGCTTTTCCCATTGCTCTGCGTCTCAATATTCGTCACCGCGCGGACGCGGATCTTCCCTTTTCCGGTCCGGTAAGCCTCCTCGATCCCGCGCGTTCCCAGGATCTGTGCGCCGGTCGGAAAATCCGGACCCTTGATACATTCCATGATCTCTTCGATCGAGGTTTCCCGGTCCTCCTCCACACGGTTATCAATCATCTTCACCACCGCAGATATGACCTCCCGGAGATTATGCGGAGGAATATTCGTCGCCATGCCGACCGCAATCCCGTTCGACCCATTTACCAGAAGATTTGGAAAACGGGACGGCAGCACCACCGGCTCCTTTTCCGTCTCATCGAAGTTCGGCACAAAATCCACAGTATCCTTATTGATATCCGCGAGCATTTCCATCGAAATCTTACTTAAACGGGCCTCCGTATAACGCATCGCCGCCGCGCCGTCGCCATCCACAGAGCCAAAATTTCCATGCCCATCCACCAGCGGATAATGCGTCGACCACTCCTGCGCCATATTCACCAGCGCCCCGTAGATCGAACTGTCGCCGTGCGGATGATACTTACCCATCGTATCACCGACAATACGCGCACATTTCCTGTGCGGCTTGTCTGGCCCATTATTCAGCTCAATCATGGAAAACAGAACCCGACGCTGCACCGGCTTCAGCCCGTCCCTCACATCCGGAAGCGCCCTTGCGGCAATCACGCTCATCGCATAATCAATATACGACTCCTCCATCGTCTTCTTAAGGTCCACTTCCTTAATCTGGTCAAAAATATTATCCTCCAAAATCCAACCTCCTTAGGCGCATTCCAAATCTACCAATTGCAATATATTAAAAATATCATTTATTTACTCTTTCTCCCTCGCGCAGGGATTTTCCATTTATTGTAGAACCACGCACAGAACACACCACGTAAAAATGAAAAACGCCTGCCCGGTCGTATGCACTCAGATATCCAGGTTTTTCACCTTCCGCGCATTCTCCTCAATGAACTCTCTGCGCGGCTCCACCTGATCCCCCATCAGGGTCGTAAATGTCAGGTCAATCTCCGAGGACTGTGATTCATCCATAATCACTTTTTTCAAAATCCGCCGCCTGGGATCCATGGTTGTCTCCCAGAGCTGCTCGGCGTCCATCTCTCCCAGTCCTTTATAGCGCTGGATTTTGTTATTCTGGTCGCGCCCTACCTCATTGATGATCGCCTGAAGCTCCTCATCACTATAGGCGTACCACACCTTTTTATTTTTTTCCAGCTTATAGAGCGGAGGCATTGCCAGATACACATATCCCTGCCTGATCAGCTCCGGCATGAACCGGTACAGGAAGGTCAGCATCAGGGTCGCGATATGCGCGCCGTCCACGTCGGCATCGGTCATGATGATAATCTTGTGGTAGCGCAGCTTTGTAATATCAAAATCCTCATGAATGCCGGTGCCAAACGCCGTAATCATTGCCTTGATCTCCGCATTCCCATAAATGCGGTCAAGTCTGGCCTTCTCTACATTCAGAATCTTTCCTCGAAGCGGCAGGATCGCCTGCGTCGCGCGGCTCCTCGCCGTCTTCGCCGAGCCGCCTGCAGAGTCTCCCTCTACAATAAAAATCTCACAGTTTGCCGGATCCTTATCCGAGCAGTCCGCCAGCTTGCCTGGCAGGGAAAGCCCGTCCAGCGCGGATTTCCGCCGGGTCAGCTCCCTGGCCTTTCGCGCGGCCTCGCGCGCCCGCTGCGACAGCACCGATTTTTCCACAATTGTCTTACCGACCTGCGGGTGCTGCTCCAGGAAAATCTTTAGCTGTTCCGTCACCACGGCCTCTACCGCGCCTCTCGCCTCACTGTTGCCCAGCTTCTGTTTCGTCTGGCCTTCAAACTGCGGATCCTCGATCTTGATACTGATAATCGCGGTCAGCCCCTCCCGGATATCATCGCCCAGGAGACTCTGGTCACTTTCCTTGATCAGTTTATTCGTCCGCGCATAGTCATTGAACGTCTTCGTCAGCGCGTTTTTAAACCCGGTCAGGTGCATGCCGCCTTCCGGCGTCGTGATATTATTTACAAAGCTGTAGCAGCCCTCCGTGTAGGAATCATTGTGCTGCATCGCCACCTCGACATAGACGTTATTTTTCATACCCTCACAGAAAATAATATCGTCATAGAGCGGCGCTTTTCCTTTATTCAGATAGGTCACAAACTCTTTGATGCCGCCCTCATAATGAAATGACCGCTCAACAGGCTTTTCCTCCCGCTCATCCCTCAGGATGATTTTGATCCCCTTTGTCAGGAACGCCATTTCACGCAGACGGTTTTTCAGCGTATCGAAATCAAATACTGTCTCGTCAAACACGGTATCGTCCGGCAGAAAAGTCACAACTGTCCCGGTTTTTCCAGGCTCACACTCCCCGACTACTTTAAGAGGATACATCACCTTTCCTCGTTCATACCGCTGCTGGTAAATTTTTCCTTCATGAAAAATCTGCACCTCCAGCCAGTTCGAAAGCGCGTTTACCACAGACGCGCCCACGCCGTGCAGGCCGCCGGAGACCTTGTATCCTCCGCCGCCAAATTTGCCGCCCGCGTGAAGCACCGTAAACACGACCTCCACCGCCGGAAGACCGGCCTTATGATTGATCCCGACCGGAATGCCGCGCCCATTATCCTTTACCGTAACAGAATTATCCCCGTGAATCTCCACTGTAATCAGATCGCAAAACCCGGCAAGCGCCTCATCCACCGCGTTATCCACAATCTCATAAACCAGATGGTGCAGACCCCTTGCCGACGTGCTGCCGATATACATGCCGGGCCTTTTCCGCACCGCCTCCAGACCCTCCAGAATCTGAATCTGATCCGCCCCGTATTCCGCCGCGTCGGGATCGAGCGCACCGGCCATATCAAATTCTCTCTCCCGCTCCTCGCTGTCTGTTATTTCATCCGTACGCAGCATATTCCCGTCTGAATGCTCATCCTCTGATTTACCGGAGCCCTCCGTATTTGCAGCATCTGCGGTTTTGGCATCTTTCCCTGCGTCTGCCGGGCTTTTCCCATTCGAATCCGCCAGATCAAACACTGTATCCATATTTACTTCTTTTTCCGGACTTTTCTTACTCATTCCACTCCTCCTGCTATCACATGAAACAGCTTATTTATCTGAAAATTATTATGAACAAAATCATCCACGCCGGTACAGGTAATCATTGTCTGGATACTGTGAATATTTTCCAGAAGATATCTCTGCCTGTTCGCGTCAAGCTCCGAAAGCACATCGTCCAGCAGCAGAACCGGCATGTCTGAGGTACTTTGCTTTACAATCTCTATCTCCGAAAGCTTCAGCGAAAGTGCCGCCGTCCGCTGCTGCCCCTGCGAGCCGAACTTCCGGATATCCACGCCGTCCACCAGAAAACAGAGATCGTCCCTGTGCGGGCCAACACCGGAAAATTTCATCTTGATATCTTTCTCCCGTCCGTCGGCAAGCTTTGACAGAAACTCTTCTTCCTCCACATCATTTTCATAGCTTACCCGCAGCGTCTCTCTGCCGCCGGAAAGATTCCCGTGGATCGCGCCGATCAGCTCCTTCAGCTTTTCCGCAAAATTCCTGCGCAGCCGGATAATCACCGACCCATATTGCGCCATCTGCAGATCCAGCACATCCAGCAGCGCATCCGCATCCTGTGTAAACGCATAATCCTTCAGCAGATGATTCCGCTGATTCAGCGTTTTATTATAACTGGAAAGGTTATAGAGATAAATCTTATCCAGCTGGCACAGCTCCATATCCAGGAACCGCCTCCGCTCCGAAGGCCCGTTCTTAATAATATTGAGATCTTCCGGTGAAAAAAAAATAAAATTGCCGAGCCCTACAAGCTCAGATGCCTTTCTTACCGGAGTCCCATTGATCGCGATTCCCTTTGATTTAAACTTTTTCAGATGCATATCGACCCGATAAGGAACCTCACCCTTTCTGATCTGCATCCGGATATGAGCCTCATCCCGGGAAAACTGAATCATATCCCGGTCGCGGCTGCCCCTGTGAGAACGTGTCGTCCCACACAGATACACCGATTCCAGAATATTCGTCTTCCCCTGGGCATTATCCCCATAAAAAAGATTCGTACCCGGATCAAACTCCAGTGCCAGCCCCTCATAATTCCGAAAATGATCCAGCTTCACCGACTCCACAATCATTTTTTCAAAACCCGCACTACTTCTGAGATACTATAATAAACGAACTCCAAAACTGTTCCGGTCACTGTCCGACAATCTTTATTTTTACATCCCCGCAGACAACCTCATCTCCTGCGTACAGCTTCTTCCCCCGCTGCAGCTCCTTCTGTCCATTCACCAGAACCTTTCCATTCAGAATCAGATACTTCGCATCCACGCCGCTGTCCGCCACATGCGCCGCCTTCAGCGCCTGCCCCAGCTTTATAAACTCATCCCTTAATTTTACCTCAACTGAATTCACTCAAGTACCATACCTTTCTTTATACTGAAAAAATATCACTTTTTATAAAAATATTATCCGGCACCGGCTGCCCCCGGCGTGCGCTTTTTCAATCAACAAAATTAACCGGCAAAATCATGTAAATATAGCTCTGCTTCTCATCCCGGATAAAGCAGGGGGATTTCTGGTTCATAAAATAAATATCGACCTCCTCGTCATCAATCACGCGGAGCGCGTCGAGAAGAAACCTTGGATTGAAGCCAATCTTGATATTTTTTCCCTCCTGGTCGATATCAAGAAAATCATTCATGGTACCGATCTGCGAAGAAATCTTCAGTTCAATCTCATTATCCTCGATATTTAATATAATCGGGCGCTTGTCGCCTTCCTTGACCAGAAGTGTTGAGCGGTCGATACAGCTGACAAAATCCTGGCGGTTGATTCTTATTTTCGTATCATAATTGTTTGTCAGCATCTGATCTACATTGAAGAAGCTTCCTTCAATCAGTCTGGAAACTACGAGATTTTCTTCAAATTCAAACAGAATATGATTCTCTGTCAGAGAAATATTGACCATGTCTTCGGTCTCTCCGGTGAGTATTTTGGAAATTTCATTCAGCGTCTTTCCTGGCACGATGACTTTTCTGTTCTCATAGGAATCCTTCAGGCTGATGGCGCGGATGGAAATACGGTGGCCGTCAAGAGAAATAATCCTCAGCTGATTTTCACGGATATCAAACAGCTCGCCGGTCAGCGTCTTATTTGCCTCGCTTGTGGCGATTGAGAAAACGGTCTGGCGGATGGTCTCCTTCAGAGTAAACTGTGACATACTGAATTGGTAATCCTTTTCTACAAAAGGAAGATACGGAAAATCCTCACCGTTCTGTCCCATAATATTGAACTTTGATTTTCCACAGGTGATCAATGTGCTGCTTTTTTCATCCGAGGAGATTGTGACGTCGTCCTCGTCCAGCTTTCGCACCAGATCAGAAAAAAGCTTTGCCTCCAGGGCGATAATTCCTTTTTCAGCGATGATGCCGTCCACCTTTGTTTCAATACCCAGCTCCATGTCGTTTGCGGTAAATTTAATCACATCTGTGGAAGCGTCAATCAGTACACACATCAATACCGGCATGGTTGTCTTTGCCGGTACTGCTTTTGTGACAATATTAAGTGCTCTTAACAATTCTTTTTTACTGCTTATAATTTTCATGAAAGGCTCCCTTCCTGTCTTGTTTTCTGTTTGTAAGGAGATGTACTAAAAAATCTGCAACTGGCGCTTTATCTATTTATTAATATAAAAAATCAGTAACCGTATTATCAGGGCCTGTGGATATGTGAAAAAACCTGTTTTTCGCAGTAGTACAGCCAAAAACACAAGCGGATAACTCTGTGAACCCGCCTGTGACGGCTGATGGAAAACTTTACACTTATCCACCCGGCGAAACCTCTTTTTCAGAAGAGTTCTCCGTCCGGATAAATCTTATCAACCGGCATCCCCATCCTTTACACATAGAATTCGATGGGATTTGATGTGGATAAGTGGATAACTTTGTGGATAACTTTCACAGCTTAATTCGGGTTAATTTTCTTTTTCAGGATCTCCACTGTATTCCGCGTATTCTCAGAGGACTGGATCTCCCCGGCGATCTTTTTCTGTCCGTGGATAATGGTGGAATGGTCGCGTTTCCCGAGCAGCTCTCCCACCTTTTTCGTACCGGCGTTCGTCATCTCAAGGCACAGATACATCGCGATCTGGCGCGGAAATGCGATATCGGAGTTCCGCTTGCTTCCTTTTAAATCATCTACTGTTATATGAAAATGTTCAGCTACGACAGAGATAATCAGGTCCGGGGTGATCTCCCTGTTGGAGTCCGGCGAGATAATATCTTTTAAGGACTCCTCCGCCAGAGCGACTGTAATCTCCTTTTTATCAAGGCGGCTTAACGCGATCAGCTTGTTCAGGGCTCCCTCCAGCTCACGGATATTGGACTTGATATTCATGGCGATGTACTTGATGACCTCGTCGTCGATGTTGTAGCCGTCCATCTCTTCCTTTTTCTGGAGGATGGCCATCCTGGTCTCAAAATCCGGTGCAGAGATATCCGCGATCAGTCCCCACTCAAACCGCGAGCGCAGACGGGCCTCGAGTGTCTCAATCTCCTTGGGCGGTTTATCAGAGGAGATGATGATCTGCTTCTTATTATTATGGAGCTCATTAAAGGTGTGGAAAAACTCCTCCTGTGTCGACTCCTTTCCTATTATAAACTGGATATCGTCGATCAGAAGTACATCCACATTCCGGTATTTTTCACGGAATTTGGTCATGGAGGTCGCGTTGCCATTACGAATAGCGGCAATGACCTCATTCGTGAAGGTTTCGCTGGTCACGTAGATCACGCTCTTTGCGGGATCCTGGCTTAAAATAAAATGTGCGATCGAATGCATCAGGTGCGTCTTGCCCAGTCCGGCGCCCCCGTAAATATAGAGAGGATTGTACATCCTGCCCGGGGATTCAGAGACTGCCAGCGCTGCCGCGTGGGCGAACTTATTATTATTGCCAACAACAAAGGTGTCGAAGGTGTACTTTGGATTCAGCCCGGCCCGCTCAGAGATCACCTGATGGCTGTCTGCGGCACTCTCCGTCGGAAAGCCTCTCCTTCCGATGCTTTCTGATTGCTCTGCCTGCTCCGGGAGGATGAATTCCAGGTCATATTCCTTACCGGTACATTCCGCTACGGCAACCTTCAGCGGAAAGGTATATTTTTTCGTAATATAATCGACCCCTACCTGTCCGGAGGGGACGAGAATCGTGATCGTATGGTCTGAGACTGCGTGGATCGTCAGCGGCTGCAGCCATGTTTTAAAAGCAATATCGGAAAGATCATGCTCCTCCTTTACAGTAAAAAGGATCTCCTTCCATTTTTCTCTGAGTATGTCCATTTTTTTATCTCCAAAAATCAAATCTGCCCTTTCTTAATATTAAACCAAAATTGAGCATTTAGCAATGTTATTTTTTTTTAATTCTGGCGCAGTAAAAAAAACGGCAGCTGGAATGCTCGTGCATAAATCTGTGGATAAGCATGGGAAAACGGCGGGATAACATGGGTACAACCTGGGAAAAGTCTGACAAAGGTCGACATAATATGACAGCTGCTCATTTTTATCCGCCCGGGATGTGCATAAGTTGTGAACTCTGTGAACAACTCTGTTTTTCTTTTAAATCAAAGGGTTTGCCGCTGTTTCTGAAAGAAGGGTTCACAGGCAATGAAGAGGTTTATCAACAAATTATCCACAAAATGTGGAAAACTTACGTAAACGAAAATATCCACAATCCGCTTTGTCTTCCGCTACGGCTGTGGACGCGAAACCGCAGACGCAGCAGAAGACGCGAAATCACTTTTTTTGGCGGAATTGCTTGACTTAGCAGCTTTTTGTGAATATAATTGAGTCGATGTCTTCAGAACATGGAACAGATATTAGATATGATATCCAGAAGAAGATCAGAAAAGGAGGTGCCGCATTATGAAAATGACATTTCAGCCGGGTAGAAGACATAGATCCAGAGTTCATGGTTTTCGGGCAAGAATGAGTACAGCGGGCGGGAGAAAAGTATTATCCGCCAGAAGGGCAAAAGGAAGAAAAGTTTTGTCAGCGTAAGTCTTCTGAGAAGAATGGCAGGGGGGATTTTTGCATCTGTTATTTGCCTCACAAGGTGGGCATAAGGATAGATGCAAAGGTCCCCCTGCATTATCTATGGTGCATGGCCGCGCAGGGGATTCAGATATGGAATTTTCGGAATCTCTGAAAAAATATGGAGATTTTCAGCGTGTTTACAAAAAAGGAAAATCGTACGCAAATAAGTATCTGGTCATGTATGTTTTGAAGCAGGGCACGCAGGAGAACCATATTGGTATTTCAGTGAGTAAAAAGGTCGGGAATAGTGTTGTAAGACACAGAATTACGAGATTGATCAGGGAAAGCTATCGTCTGAATGAGGCGGCTTTTGAAAAAGGCCTGGATGTGGTAGTCGTGGCGAGACCGGCAATAAAGGATAGAAGCTTTTCGGAGGTCGAAAGCTCGCTCCTTCATCTCGGAAGGCTCCATAAAATATGCGCCGTATGGCGCGGCGAACCGCATGGCCGCGCAGGGACGTTATCGTCATGAGTATGTCCGCTGCCGGTTCTGACATTCTTTCGTTTGGGAAGTGGTTAAAGTTGAAAAAAATCCTTATCCGCGTGATTCGATTTTATCAGAAATATCTTTCGCCCCTGAAGAGGACGAGATGTCCTTATACGCCGACCTGTTCCCAGTACGGGCTCGAGGCGATCCAGAAATATGGGGCTGCAAAGGGCAGCGTAATGGCCGCATGGAGAATCATGCGCTGCAATCCTTTTTCGAGGGGCGGATACGATCCTGTCCCATAATAATGAGGAGTTTGAGAACGATTTTTTGATTATGAAACGATTTCATTCGTTTGAGAGAGGAAGACATTTGTTATGTTATTGACGAAAAGCACTGCATTTATAATCGGACCGATCGCAACCTTGCTTGGCTACATTATGAATGCGATATTCTGGGTGCAGGAGCAGATTGGAATTCCCAATATAGGTCTCTGCATTATTCTCTTTACCATCGTGATCTATATGCTGATGCTGCCTCTGACGATTCAGCAGCAAAGATTTTCAAAGCTGCAGGTAAAGATGAATCCGGAGCTTCAGGCGATCAACAAAAAGTATGAAAAGAAAAAAGACGACCAGGCAGCCATGATGAAAATGAATGAAGAGACAAAGGCTGTCTACGCGAAATATGGTGTGCATCCGATGGGGAGCTGTCTGCAGCTCCTGATTCAGATGCCGATTCTGTTCGCCCTGTACCGGGTGATCTGGAATGTACCGGCTTATGTCACTTCCGTGTATAACGCGATTTTTCCTCTGGCGAACGAGCTGCTGGATATTTCCGGCGCGGAAGAGTTTATGACGGAGGCGGCCAGCTCCTTAAGCGTCAGCAATTTTGAAATGACTGTCAACAAGCTCATAGATACCATCTATAAGTTTAAGACCGCGAACTGGACAGAGATTCTGGAGGCGTTTCCGGATCTGGAGTCGGTGATCGCCTCGACGCAGGAGACCATGAACCGGATGAATTATTTCATGGGCCTGAATATCGCGGATTCACCGATGGTGATCATGCAGAGCGCTTATTCTCAGAGGTCGTTTTTACTGATCATTGGAGCCACGCTGGTTCCGATTCTCGCGGCAGTGACCCAGTGGCTGAATGCGAAGCTGGCTTCCACCGGCAACGAGAACACCGCAAGTACGAATTCCAACGATACGATGAGTGCGACCATGAAGTCCATGAATACCGTGATGCCTCTGATGTCGGCATTTTTCTGCCTGACTCTTCCTGTAGGTATGGGTATCTACTGGATTGCCGGCGCCGTAGTCCGTAGTGTCCAGCAGGTGTTTGTAAACAGAAGTATTTCGAAGATTGATATTGACGAGCTGATCAAAAAGAATCTCGAAAAGGAAAACAAAAAGCGCCAGAAGCAGGGGCTTCCGCCTCAGAATATTTCAAACACGGCCAGAATTTCCACGAAGACGATCGAGGCTCCGGAGAAAAAAGAGGTTTCAGCCGAGGAAAAAGCAAAGAAAATCCAGGCTTCGACGGATTATTATAAGAGCAATACAAAGGCAAAGCTAGGCAGCCTTGCGTCCAAGGCACAGATGGTGCAGCAGTACAATGAAAGAACCAAGAAGAAATAGGGGGTGTTTTTATGGATTCGATCACAGTATCCGCAAAGACAGTGGAAGACGCCCTTACAGAGGCGTCCATTCAGCTTGGAACGAGCAGAGACAACATTGAATATACGGTGATTGATGAGGGTTCAAAGGGATTATTTTTCGGCATTGGCGGGAGAAACGCTACAATCGAGGCGAAAAAGAAGGTAACAGATGAAGACCTGATGAAAGAAATTTTTGAGGAAAAACCGCAGAAGCCAAAAAAAGAATCTAAAAAAGAGGAACGGAGAGAAGGGAAAAAAGAATCCAGGCAGGAGAAGAAGGAATCAAAGGAGCCTAAAAAGGAAACTAAGAAAGAGCCCAGGAAAGAGCCTAAGAAGGAAATAAAAAAAGAAGCAGCAAAAGAAACAGTAAAAGAAACGGCAAAAGAAGCCGGGAAAGAGTCTTCTGTAAAGGAAGCTTCCAGTGAGTCTGTGGCTTCGGCGGCGGCTCCGGCTGAGAATAAGAAAGAGTATAAAAAGGAATCCCGCAGAGAGTCAGACCGCGGTGATTCGTGGAAAAATGAAAAAAGCCGTCGGACGTCAGATAGCAGGAATGCAGAAGGTGAGATTCCGGATCAGGAAGAGACAAAGGGTGGATCTTCTGAGCGTCTGGAGGATGGACAGAAAGGATATGACAGGAAAAACAGAGGGCGCAGAGAATATGACCACAGAGACAGAAAGCGTCCGGCTTACGGTTCGAAGGATAGCAATTATCGGGAGAATGGATACCGGGAGAGTGATAAGGACATGACTGAAAAGGCAGCATCTGTTCTGGCTGCGGACGAAGCTTTGCAGGAAAAAGAAGAGACCAGGCCGCGTATTCCAAGGACTCCGGCTGATCCGGAGGAGGCGAAGAGCCGCGCGATTGCGTTTTTGAAAGAGGTTCTCCATACCATGGGTATGGAAGTGGAAGTGAAGGCGGAGTTTGAGGACGATATTCTCTGTGTGGACATTGAAGGCGAGGATATGGGTGTGATGATTGGCAAGCGTGGACAAACGCTTGACTCCCTGCAGTATCTCACCAGTCTGGTAGTAAATAAAGGGAAAGAGTCCTATGTCCGCGTAAAGCTGGATACGGAGGATTATCGGAATCGCAGAAAGGCGACACTGGAGAATCTGGCGAAGAACATTGCCTATAAAGTAAAGAAGACGAGGCGTCCTGTTTTTCTTGAGCCAATGAATCCGTATGAGAGGAGAATTATCCACTCGGCACTGCAGAATGATCCGTATGTGACGACGCACAGCGAGGGGGAGGAGCCTTATCGAAAGGTGGTAGTCACGCTCAAGCGTGACCGTGATTACAGAGGCTCCGGTTCTGGTTACTCCAGATATAACAACAACCGGCGCGGGCGGTATAACCGTGATTATAGTGATATCGATCGTACACAGAGCGAATTTGCCGAGGCGGAAAACACCTCAGATCAGGATGAAGAATAAGAGAAAGCTTTGGGGGAGAGAAATCTTCCCCCACTTTTTATGCACACAGGCCGCATAAGGAATTTTTCCGGCTAAAGCCGGACGCGGCCTGGCGCAGGCGGATAGGGGAGAAAGGCGTTCCCCTAATCCGATTGCACACAGGCCGCATAAGGAATTTTTCCGGCTAAAGCCGGACGCGGCCTGGCGCAGGCGGATAGGG
>JAJQBS010000124.1:17769-42576 GCA_021203145.1 Lachnospiraceae bacterium
GCATAAGGAATTTTTCCGGCTAAAGCCGGACGCGGCCTGGCGCAGGCGGATAGGGTGAGAGAACTCCCCCTATCCAATTGCACTCAGGCGCGAAAGGAGGGAATCTTATGTACGATTCTGATACGATTGCTGCGATTTCGACTGCCGTGGGAGGAGCCGGAATCGGGATTGTCAGGATCAGCGGAAGTGATGCGCTGCAGGTCGGCGATCATGTTTTTTTCTCTCCCGGTGGAAAGAAGCAGCTTTCCGCTCAGAAGTCGCATACGGTTCATTATGGATATGTGAAGGATGATGGACAGATTGTAGACGAGGTTCTGGTTACCCTGATGCGCGCCCCGCGCAGCTTTACAACGGAAGATACGGTTGAAATTAATTGTCACGGGGGAGTGTACGCGACCAGAAGAGTGTTGGAGACGGTTCTGAAAAATGGCGCACGCCCGGCTGAGCCGGGCGAGTTTACAAAACGTGCGTTTTTAAATGGCAGAATTGACTTATCACAGGCGGAATCTGTGATCGATGTGATTCAGGCAAAAAATGAATACGCGCTGCAAAACTCTCTGGGTCAGCTGCGGGGGTCTCTTCGCAGGGAGATTCATGCTCTCAGAGAACGGATTCTTTATCAGACCGCCTTTATTGAATCGGCGTTGGATGATCCAGAGCATTACAGTCTTGATGGTTATCCTCCAAAGCTTCATCTTGAGGTCGAGGATCTGTCAGGGAAAATTGAAAAGTTAATTTCCTCTTCTGATAATGGAAGGATCATTAAGGAAGGAATTTCGACCGTGATTCTCGGAAAGCCGAATGTGGGAAAATCCTCTCTTTTGAATGTCCTGGCAGGGGAGGACCGCGCGATCGTGACCGACATCGCCGGTACGACAAGAGATACGCTTGAGGAAACAGTTTCTCTTGGCGGTATTACGTTAAATGTGATTGATACGGCAGGTATACGCAATACAGAGGATTATATAGAACAGATCGGAGTTTGCAAGGCGCAGGAAATGGCAAAAACGGCCGATCTGGTTCTTTATGTTGTGGATTCTTCCGCGGCGCTTGATGAAAATGACGATAAAATTCTTTCTTTGTTAGATCATAAGAAAGCGATTGTGCTTTTAAATAAATCTGATCTGAAGCCGGTGACTACGTCGGAGGAGGTTCGCTCTTTTGTCGGAGGACGTTATCCAGTGATTGAGATTTCGGCGAAGGAGGAGACTGGCCTGGATGCTTTAGAGCAGACATTGAAAACTCTTTTTTACCATGGAGATCTGACCTCTCATGATGAGGTTACTATTACAAGTGCCAGACAGAAGGCCGAACTGATTCATGCAAAGGACAGCCTTGAAAATGTACTGGAAAGTATTTCCATGGGTCTTTCGGAGGATTTCTTTTCGATTGATCTGATGGACGCCTATGCTGCGCTTGGCAGGATTATCGGAAAAGAGGTCGGAGAGGATCTTGTCAACGAAATATTCGGAAGGTTCTGCATGGGAAAGTAATCATCGATGATATGCTATGATACTGTGAAATCTGCTGCGAGAGTGTGAAGTACAAAGTATTCGGCTTTTTTCTGCAGCGGTGTAGAGCAGCTCACCATGTGGTTATTTACTGTAATGAAATCATAATTTTCATGAGGATATGGGTATGAGTCTGGTTGAAGAATTTGTGGACGTCGTGGTCGTTGGCGCCGGTCATGCAGGCTGTGAGGCTGCGCTTGCGTGTGCGCGTCTCGGTATGCGGACTGTTATTTTTACTGTGAGTGTGGACAGTATTGCGCTGATGCCCTGCAATCCGAATATCGGCGGTACTTCCAAAGGCCATCTGGTGCGGGAGGTGGACGCTTTGGGCGGTGAGATGGGGAAAAATATTGACAGGACCTTTATCCAGTCGCGCATGCTTAATCAGTCCAAGGGACCGGCCGTGCATTCTCTTCGTGCCCAGGCGGATAAGTCGGATTACTCCAGAAGCATGAGGCAGGTACTGGAGCAGACGGAGAACCTGCTGATTAAGCAGCTGGAGGTGACAGATCTTCTTGTAGAGGACCATCAGCTGACAGGAGTCAGAACGTATTCCGGGGCCATTTATCACTGTCGGGCGGCTATTTTATGTGCTGGTACTTATTCGAAAGCAAGATGCATCTATGGGGATGTGAGCATGTATACCGGGCCGAATGGGCTTGCGGCTGCGAATCATCTGACAGATTCTCTGCGCTCCCTTGGCATTGAGCTCCGTCGTTTTAAAACGGGAACGCCCGCCCGCATAGCCGGATCCTCCATTGATTATTCCAGAATGGAAGAGCAGAAAGGGGACGAAAAAATTGTCCCGTTTTCCTTTACAACCGATCCGGGTAGTATTCAGAAGAAGCAGGTGTCCTGTTATCTGACCTATACGAATGAACGGACTCATGAGATTATTCGGAAAAATATTGACCGTTCGCCTTTATTTTCCGGGCAGATTGAAGGTACCGGTCCAAGATATTGTCCTTCCATTGAAGATAAGGTAGTTAAATTTCCTGAGAAAGACCGCCACCAGGTCTTTATTGAGCCGGAGGGTCTTCATACAAATGAAATGTATATTTCCGGTATGTCCAGTTCCCTCCCGGAGGATGTTCAGATTGCAATGTACCGCTCTGTTCCTGGGCTGGAGCACGCTCAGATTGTGAAGAATGCGTATGCGATTGAGTACGATTGTATTGACGCCAGACAGTTGAAGCTTTCTCTGGAATTTAAGGAGATTTCCGGACTATTTTCCGCCGGGCAGTTTAATGGCAGCTCCGGTTATGAGGAGGCCGCCGCGCAGGGGCTCATTGCGGGGATTAATGCGGCCCGAAAAATTAAGGGTCTGGATCCGCTCATTCTTGACCGGTCGGAGGCTTATATTGGAGTCCTGATTGATGACCTTGTCACAAAGGAAAATCTAGAACCATATCGAATGATGACCTCGCGGGCGGAATATCGCCTTTTGCTCCGGCAGGATAACGCAGATCTTCGTCTGACAGAAAAAGGGTATGAGATTGGTCTTATTCCGGAGGATCGTTATTTTAACCTTCTAAAGAAGAAAGAGCTGATTTGTAAGGAAATTGAGCGTGTCGAAAGCACCTTTGTAGGTGACCATGAAGAAATCCAAAAATTTTTGCAATTACATGAAAGTACTTTGCTTCGCTCCTCTGCGTCGCTTAGCGAACTGATTCGGCGCCCGGAGCTTTCCTACGGGCTGATTGCGGCGATTGATCCTGGACGTCCGGCTTTTCCGGAGGATGTCTGTGAGCAGGTCAATATTTCTATTAAATATAAAGGGTATCTGGATCGTCAGAGGAAGCAGGTGGATCAGTTTAAAAAAATGGAAGGAAAAAAAATCCCGGATTCAATTGATTATGAGAACCTTTCCGGCCTGCGTTTGGAAGCGAGGCAGAAGCTTGCAAAATATCGTCCTGCATCAGTCGGCCAGGCATCCCGCATTGCCGGAGTCTCTCCAGCGGACATTTCTGTTCTTCTTGTGTATTTAAAACATAAAACCGGATAAGTTATCCACATTTGTGGGATGAAATGTGGATAACTTTTCATTTATCTGTGGACATACGAATGAAATTGTATTTTTCAGGAGCTTAAGAACGATTTCCCGCGTGGAATGAAAAAATTTTGGTTCCTGTTTATCTGGGTTGCGGGTTGTGTGCTTAAAAATGATTTCTTGCGCAGAGTGACAAAATTTTAGTTCCGGTTTATCCGGGTTAGGAACTTAAGAATAATTTCTTGCGCAAAATGGCAAAATTTCGATTCCGGTTTATCCGGGTTAGGAAATATATATGGATAGTATGCAAATGAGCTTTTTGAATCCTTGTGACAGCAGCAGATTTGAGATGATTCGCGATTATTTTAAGAAGATCGGCATCCTTCTTTCAAACCGACAGACTGAGCAATTTTTACGTTATTATCACCTTCTTATAGAAAAAAATCAGGTGATGAATCTGACTGCTATTACTGATTTTGAAGAGGTTGTTCTAAAACACTTTATCGACAGTGTTCTGGCTGCCTCTTGCTCTGTTTCGATTTCCGGGCTTGATTTTAGCCTGGATTCCTCTTGCAGTTATTCTGTGATTGACGTCGGAACCGGAGCCGGGTTTCCTGGCATTCCTCTGAAAATTGTATTTCCAGAACTTAGGGTTGTGCTGCTTGATTCTCTGAATAAGAGAGTTCGATTTCTAAATGAAGTTGTGGAATGTTTGGAGCTGCATAATATTTCTGCTGTTCATTCGCGTGCGGAGGATGCAGCCAGAAATCCAGGGTACCGTGAGACTTTTGACATCTGTGTTTCCCGCGCAGTCGCGAATCTTTCCTCTCTCGCTGAGTACTGTCTTCCCTTTGTGAGGCAGAAAGGATTCTTTCTTTCCTATAAGTCAGCAGACGTTGAGGAAGAATGTGAGGCCGCTAAAACGGCCATTCATTTGCTGGGTGGAAAAATTTCTCAGATTGAAAAAGCAGTTTTGCCTGGCACGGAGATCGAACGATCCTTTGTAGTTATAAGAAAAGAGAAGAGGACTTCCAACCAGTATCCGCGAAAAGCCGGAATACCATCGAAGAATCCTCTTTCTTCTCGTTAAAATTTAAATTTCAAATACATGTTTCTTTCAAGATATTATATACTTTTCCGGGAGCTTCCATATGTGGGAGCTTCTTTGTACTTTTGATTGTTCTTACAATTAAATCCGGTTTCAGGTTCTGATAGCTGGCTGATATTTCTGCGGCACCTAGATCCTCTTCTCCGGTAATCAGGATCATTTTCGTTTCTGCTTTTTTGAGTGTATTTTGTATGTTGATATTCAGGTAATTGCCCTTCAGGCAGGCATACAGATATTTTCCGTTTCCGCTTCCCTGATGTGCGGCGGCATAGCAATTCTTCACAACCGACTCCTGCAGGTCAAATGGATTGAAGAAACATTTCTCTGAGAGATAATATTCTGTATTTGTTTTACTCGTTGCCTGATAATAGCAGGATTTTCCGATAATCGGAAGATGAAACAGCTGAATCCATACCTTCGAGTATTTATCGGGTGTTTTTCTGAGTGAGGAAAAGGATGGTGGGTTGATCATAACGATTGTTTCAATCAGACTGCTGTCCATGGAATCTGCCTTCAATACAAACGACGCTGACAGCCCAGATGTTACAACGATTGTCTTTTCTTTGATTACTTTTTTGATAAATTCGGTGATAAGCTGCACATATAAATAATTTGTATAAGTAAGCGCAGGTTTCGCGGACCTGCCGCAGCCTGGCAGATCTATCGTATAGATCTTGTTTGTCTCTGACAACTTCATAGTCAGTTTATTCCATTCATTTTCGGATGAAAAAACATTCAGGTCATGTACAAGAAGGATCGGCTTTCCTGTGCCTGCCACTTTGTAAAAAATATCGCCATGCTCCCAGTGAAAAAATTTACCGTTGGTTTTTGTCGTGTTTGATGCTGTTTCTGAGTCAATGTATTTATTGATTCCAAACAAGATTGCAGCAGCTGAAATGGAGTACTTGAATGCTTTTTTCATAAAATTAATTTTCTTCCTTTCTTAATTTCTACTGATTAAGTCTATATCTTTGTCCTGTGTATTTATAATTTTATCTTATCTGAGAGTGAGTGCTTATCGTTAACGATATCTTTCTTTCGCGCTTTATTATACCCTCTTTTTTTGCTTCTGTCATTAAAATTTCAATTTAATTTTGTTTTCCTCGCTTATACGTGTTACGGGTCATTCCCTCGCTGGGTTATGTCTCTCACCAGGTTGGCTCCTGTGTCCTTTGGACGCTCTAAGCCCCAATCTTCGATTGTGGGGCGTGTTCGGACATCCCACACTTGGTGTGGAATCCCTGAACAAATTTGGATTGCTTTTTCTCTACTTGCTGTTATCTGCAACCGAAATGTTTCACGTGAAACATTTTTCTGCTTATAAATCTTTTCTTTATTTTTTCGGATTGATGTAGTATAGTAGAAGAGATTTATTTCAAATAGATGCAGTATTTTAATTTTTCTAGATTAAAGGTATTCGTGATATGATAAAAGAGTTTATTCTTAAAATGCAATTAGAAAATGAGGAAAAAATAAGATCTCTTGAAAGAGAAATGCGGGAACTAGTCAG
The DNA here is from genome assembly GCA_021203145.1 of Lachnospiraceae bacterium. Classification (GTDB taxonomy): domain Bacteria; phylum Bacillota; class Clostridia; order Lachnospirales; family Lachnospiraceae; genus Choladousia. The sequence goes on from JAJQBS010000124.1 coordinate 23,889, forward strand.
TGATTTATCTTGTACAGAGCAGCTTTTAGAGAAGATGCTACGTGATAAAAAAAAGGATACAAACATTTTCTCGCCGAGAACTTTTGATTTTCAAATAGATGAAAAAATTAAAGATAAGCAGACAGAAATTAAGACACTAAACCAGAGAATCGAATATGTTCGTCAGATGCTCGAGGAAAGGATTAAAAACCGCGAAGAGTTCAACAGGCTTTTAGAAGAATTAGAAAATAACACTGATATTTCAACTGACGGGATGAATCAGTTACAGGATAAGCATGAAAATGACGATATTAGAGAAGATGAAGAAATCACTGAAATACAAGAAATTCAGATAATACAGGAAAACGAAGATAATCGAGATACGTTAGAGGATGATGAATATCGAAAAATACAACAAACACGGTATAAGAACGAAGATAAGGGTAGTAGAAAAACTATAGAAATACAAGAAATGCAAGAAATGCAAGAAATGCAAGAAATGCAAAAAATGCAAGAAATGCAACAGGATGATCTTATGGATCGGGAACATAAAGTTTCTCAAGAAAGGGTAGAAAACCAAAAAGAACTGAAAGTTCAGAAAAAAAGCGATGACAATGATAATCAGAAAATGTCTGTAAAACAGATAAATTCTGATATTCAGAGCGAGCAGGTTTGTCAGGTCGATCAACCAGGTATAACAGAAACGAATAAACTGACTGAACATGCTAACAACGAAAATGCTCAGGATTTACATGTAGATAAAGAACAGTTAATGTCTTTCTTACAATCCATTTATAAGCAGACTGAAGTTTGTCTCGCACTTTTAAATGGAAATAAAAACAGATGTAAAACCGAATTAAGAAAAATAATGAAACAGGTTCATGAGTTTGCTAAAATAGTTGAAAATCAGGAGTCATAAATTTGTTTTTTTTGTGAAAAAGAGAGGAATGTTTCACGTGAAACATTTTTTGTAGAATTCATTCGGAAAAGGTGTTATACTGAGCGAAGCAAACAAAGGAGAGTAAGATAAGGAGGGAATGATTGCAAATGGGGAGAACCATCGTGGTTGCCAACCAGAAGGGAGGGGTTGGTAAGACAACAACGACGATTAATCTGTCTGCTGCCCTGGCGGAGCTTGGAAAAAAAGTACTCGTAATAGATATGGATCCGCAGGGAAATACGACAAGTGGACTGGGCGTTGATAAGGAGAACATAGAAAAAACAGTTTACGAGATTCTATTAGGAGAACTGTCAGCGGAAGAGTGCCTGATGAAAGATGTGCTTGAAAATTTATCCTTACTTCCCTCCAATATAAATCTTTCAGGAGCAGAAATTGAGCTGATTGGGATCGAGGAAAAGGAATTTTTATTAAAAAAGGCATTGAAAAACCTGAAGGATTCCTATGAATTTATTTTAATAGACTGTCCTCCGTCCTTAAATATGTTGACGATCAATTCCATGTGTGCGGGAGATACGGTGCTGGTGCCAATCCAGTGCGAGTACTATGCGCTGGAGGGGTTAAGCCAGCTGATTCATACGATTGACCTGGTAAAGGAACGATTAAATCCGGAAATAGAGATTGAGGGCGTGGTGTTTACCATGTATGACGCAAGGACAAATCTGTCTTTGCAGGTCGTGGAGAATGTAAAAGAAAACCTGAACCAGAAAATCTATAAAAGTATAATTCCCAGAAATGTCAGGTTAGCGGAAGCACCAAGCTACGGTATGCCAGTTACAAAATATGACACAAAATCGACCGGCGCAGAGGCATATCGGATGTTAGCTGAGGAAGTCATACATAGGGGAGAGGAAGAATGGCAGTAAAAAAATCAGGATTGGGAAAGGGACTGGACTCCCTTATCCCAAAGCAGGCGCCGGTGAAGGAAAGCTCATCATCAGCCGGAAAGACAGTCATTAAAAATGAAGAAATAAAAATCAGAATCACAGAGATCGAGCCAAACAGAGATCAGCCGAGAAAAAGATTTGACGAGGATTCTTTGACAGAGCTATCCGATTCGATCAGACAATTTGGTGTCATTCAGCCGCTGATCGTCCAGAAAAAGGATGATCATTATGAAATTATCGCCGGTGAACGCAGATGGCGGGCGGCAAAGATGGCCGGATTAAAGGAAGTACCTGTGATTATCAGAGAATTTTCTGAACAGGAGTCTGTGGAAATTTCTCTGATCGAAAATATCCAGAGAGAGAATCTGAATCCGATTGAAGAAGCCATCGCATATAAGCGTCTGCTGACAGAATTTTCACTTACGCAGGATGAAGTCGCCCAGAGAGTGGCTAAAAGCAGAACTGCCATTACAAACTCCCTCCGGCTTTTGAAGCTGGACGACCGGGTGCAGCAGATGATCATTGATGAGATGATTACAACCGGCCACGCCAGAGCCCTGTTGGCGCTCACAGACAAGGAAATGCAGTATCAGTATGCCATGAAGGTCTTTGATGAAAAAATGAGTGTCCGTGAGACAGAGAGGATGGTAAAGCTGCTTGTGGAGAAAAAGCCAGAGAGGGAAAAGAAGGAGGAGCCCGATCACAGCTTTATCTATCAGGATCTGGAAAATAAGATGAAAACATTGCTCGGAACGAAGGTTGCTATCCAGCATAAAAATAATAATAAGGGGAAAATTGTGATTGATTATTATTCGAATGAGGAGCTGGAGAGATTATTGTATTTATTCCAGTCAATTCCAAAATAAACAGGAGGAAGAAGGTAAGGGGAGAAAAAAATGGAAAGTAATCTTTTAAATTCGCTCGGACTTGATCCGGGAATCCTTGTGATAGGCATGATGGGAATTTTAATACTTGTACTTCTCTATATGGTACATGTATCCATGAAGATGACAAGGTTTTTAAAAAGATACCGTATCTTTATGAAGGGAAAAGATGCACAGTCGCTGGAGAAAGCGTTTTCTCAGAAATTTCTGGAGGTAGACAAGCTCTCTGAAATGAGTACGCTTCACAGTGATGAAATTCACAGAATCAAGGATATTCAGAAACGTTCTGCAAATAAAATTGGTATCGTAAAATATGACGCGTTTCCAGATGTTGGAGGAAGACTCAGTTTTGCACTTGCAATGTTAGATGAGAGTGATACCGGTTTTGTGCTGAATACAATCCACGGAAGAGACGGATGCTATACCTATATAAAGGAAATTGTAAAAGGCGAGTCGTATATCGTGCTTGGTCCGGAGGAAAAAGAAGCTCTGCGCCAGGCGGTTACCTATTTTAGTGATATGAATGGAGGACAATAAGATGCTGGACATCAAATTTGTAAGAGAGAACCCGGAGATCGTAAAGCAGAATATCAAAAATAAATTCCAGGATGAAAAGCTTCCACTTGTAGATGAGGTTCTCACCCTGGATCAGAAAAACCGCGACATCAAACAGGAAGTAGAGGCACTGCGCGCCTCCCGCAATAAAATTTCAAAAGAAATCGGGAAACTGATGGCGCAGGGAAAGAAAGAAGAGGCTGAGGAAGTCAAACGTCAGGTGACGGCTAACGCACAGCGCATCGAAGAGCTGAGCAGTGAGGAAAAGGAAGTTGAAGCGCGGATTCGCGAGATTATGCTGATTATCCCGAATATCATCGACCCTTCTGTGCCGATTGGTAAGGACGACAGCGAGAATGTCGAAATTGAACGATTTGGCGAGCCTGTAGTACCGGATTTCGAGATTCCATACCATACTGAAATTATGGAAAAGCTGCATGGCATTGATATGGATGCAGCCGGAAGAGTGGCAGGAAACGGCTTTTATTATCTGATGGGGGACATCGCGAGACTGCATTCCACGGTACTTTCCTATGCGCGTGATTTCATGATCAACCGCGGATTCACGTATTGCATCCCGCCTTATATGATCCGCAGCAATGTCGTCACGGGAGTGATGAGCTTTGCCGAGATGGACGCGATGATGTATAAAATAGAAGGAGAAGACCTTTATCTGATCGGCACAAGCGAGCACTCTATGATCGGGAAATTTATTGATACCATCATTCCGGAGGAGGAGCTGCCCTATACGCTGACCAGCTATTCTCCATGTTTTCGAAAAGAAAAAGGTGCGCATGGCATCGAAGAAAGAGGCGTATACCGCATCCATCAGTTTGAAAAGCAGGAGATGATCGTCGTGTGCAGGCCGGAAGAGAGCATGACCTGGTACAATCGTCTCTGGAAAAATACGGTAGACTATTTCCGCACACTGGATATTCCTGTACGCACACTGGAATGCTGCTCTGGTGACCTCGCAGATCTGAAGGTCAAATCAGTGGACGTCGAAGCATGGTCTCCGCGCCAGAAAAAATACTTTGAGGTTGGAAGCTGCTCCAATCTGGGCGACGCACAGGCAAGACGGCTGAAAATCCGCGTGAACGGTAAGAACAGCAAGTATCTCGCCCACACACTGAACAATACCTGTGTGGCGCCGCCGAGAATGCTGATCGCGTTTCTTGAAAACAATCTGAATGAGGATGGTTCCGTACGCATCCCGGAGGCACTGCGTCCCTACATGGGCGGCATGGAGATCATTCCGGTACCAGCTCCAGCCGGCGCAAAGTAAAACGACTTACGTCGTTTACTATAATTCGTTGAGGAGAAACTATGCATTCATATTTACGGGCAATCGGGTTTGGTAAATTAGACAAAGAGTCAGATGAGGAAAAATTTCTGGACGAGACATTTTGTGATTATACCCACCGTGAGATTGCTAAAGGAGAAAATAAGACCGCTTTCATACAAATGTACAAGGAATACGGGCCAAACATGGGAATTATAATCTGTGGGAGCCTGGACGAGAACGGATTCCACAGACAATATTATTTTCCATATTTTCAGGGAGCCCAGGTGTCTACGACAGAGGAACTGACCATTGAGAAACGGGTGGACGGTGTTTCCTACGCAGGCGTCTGCGAAGACGCCCGTATTGGAGTATCGATTATTTTCTTTGTCCAGAATATTGCGGAATATCGGCGCGAAAGCATCTTAAGTTCCATTTTTCACCGCAAAATGTCAGCAACCCTGACAGGACTGTCATCCGGAGGGGTAATCCTGTTTCCTGTAAAAAAGGACAGCGAGCAGATCACACACCAGCAAAAAAGTACGGCAGAGCGAAACCAGCTGCTGACGGCGGCCAAAAATGGAGACGAAGACGCGATTGAGAGCCTGACGATCGAAGATATGGATATGTACAGCATGATCTCCAGAAGAATGCATACGGAGGACATCTATTCCATCGTAGACACGTTTTTCATGCCTTACGGAATAGAGTGTGACCAGTACCAGATCATGGGAAATATCCGCCACTGCGAAAGCGTCATAAATTCGGCCACCGATGAGAAGGTTTATCAGCTTGGGATTGAATGCAACGATCTGACCCTTGACATCTGCGTCAATGAGCGCGATCTCCTCGGCGAGCCGGAAGTCGGGCGCAGGTTTAAAGGAAATATCTGGCTGCAGGGGCATGTCAATTTCGAGTGAAAACGAGGAAGTCAGTCATGAAGTTTCCGAATTTACGCAAGATGACTGTGAAGAAAATCCTCCAGTGTGTGCTGGACGTGTGGCATTCCCGTTCTCAGAATCAGACAAACGAGACAGACGCCGGACGCGCATCGGGAGAAATACAAAAGACTGACGGGCAGAGTGCGCATTTGAATTCTGCACAGAGTATGCATTTGGAACCCGGGCAGAGTATGAACCTGGAATCTGTAGAGAGAGAGCATTTGGAATCTGAGCAGAGGATGCATCTGGAGCCTGTACATAGTACACATTCAGCTCCCCCTCAGAATGAAAATATCAGAAATCTCCGGGAATTTCAGAAAAAAATGAATGTTCTTTTGCAGGAGAAGCGCTACCTGTCAAGAAAAGATTACGCGCCGGTGACGGAGGCTTTTCAGAAAACGGCTGACACCCTTGACGTCATGAGGAAAAATGGCGTGCTGGAGGCTTTTAGTGCCGCAAATGATGTGTCTGCGGAGGAAATCACAGCCGCAATGGATCGCTACTTTCACGCAGAAAAGTATGTGGATCAGCACAATGAAAACTACGTGGCGGCCGCATTGAAAGAAGAAAAGAAATACCTGGATCAGATTCTCGCGACGGTGGATCCCGCAATTGTACTGGATGAGGATCAGAGAAGAGTCGTTCTGACGGATGAGGATTATACTCTCGTGATTGCAGGAGCCGGAGCGGGAAAGACAACCACGATCGCCGCAAAGGTCAGGTATCTGGTCGAAAAAAAGAACATGGATCCATCGCAGATCCTGGTTGTTTCCTTCACAAACAGGGCGGTGGATGAGCTGAAGGAAAAAATTCAGAAGGATATGAGAATCCTCTGTCCGATCTCAACATTTCACTCCGCCGGAAATGCGATCATTCACAAACACACGCCGGAGGAAAAGCTTAGGATCGTGGACAATTCACGGCTCTATTTTCTTTTGCGGGACTATTTTCGGGGCTCTATTCTGCAGCATGAAAATGTGGTAAACAAGCTCATTTTATTTTTTGCGTCTTATTTTGAAGCGCCCTATGAGGGAGAGGACTTAAACGGATTTTTCAACCATATCGCCAGGGCAAACTATTCTACCATGCGCAGCGACCTGGAGGATTTTCGGCGGGAGGTTATAGACGCCAGGACAAAACGATCCGTGACGATACAAAATGAGACGCTTCGATCACACCAGGAAGTAGAAATTGCCAACTTCCTTTACCTCAATAAAATTGACTATGAGTATGAGCCGATCTACCCATACCACCTTGCCGGCACTTACAAGCCCTATACGCCTGATTTTATTATTTCTCAGGATGGCAGAACGGCTTATCTTGAGCACTTCGGCATTTCTGAGGACGGAGAAAATGACAGATACAGTCAGGAGGAGCTGGCACGCTATAAAAAAGCCGTTAATGACAAGGTCAGCCTGCACAGGCGGCACGGAACCACGCTGATCTATACTTTTTCAGGTTATCGGGACAAACAGCCACTTCTTGCGCACCTGAAAACGGAGCTTGAAAAAAATGGGTTCGAGCTGCGCCCAAGGTCAAACGAGGAAGTCATGACACTTCTGGTTGCCGGAGAGGAAAATCGATATATCCGAAAGCTGCTGAATCTGATCTGCCGCTTTATCTCTAATTTTAAAGTAAACGGCTACCGGGAAGAGGATTTCGAGCGGATGTACCATTCCACCCAGAACGTGCGCAGCAGGCTGTTTCTGGAAATATGCAATGACTGCTATCTGGAATATGAACGGTGGCTGAGAGAAAATAAGGCAGTCGATTTTGAAGATATGATCAATGAATCTGCCAGGATTCTCAGGGAAGTGAAGGAGATGAAACAGAAGCTGGATTTCAAATATATCATCGTAGATGAATATCAGGATATTTCCAGGCAGCGTTTTGATCTCACTAAGGCACTTTCAGAGGTAACGGATGCGAAAATCATGGCTGTCGGGGATGATTGGCAGTCCATTTACGCCTTTAGCGGGTCAGATATCACACTTTTTACAAAATTCGAGGAAAAAATGGGCTATGCCAAATTGCTGAAAATTGTAAAGACCTACCGCAATTCACAGGAAGTCATTGATATTGCCGGGAATTTTATTCAGAAAAATTCACAGCAGATCCAGAAAACATTAATTTCGCCGAAACACATCGAAGACCCGGTTCTGATTTACACCTATGACAGCTCTTCAAAGGGGAAAAACGGTGACCGAAGGAGCGGCGAAAACTACGCGATTGCTCATGCAGTGCAGACGGCGCTGGAGCAGCTGATGGAATATAAGAAAAAGGAAGGAAACAAACCAGGCTCCATCCTGCTGCTTGGACGGTTTGGTTTTGACGGAGACCGGCTGGAGCGCTCAGGCCTCTTCGAATACAGCAGCAGGGGAGGACGGCTGAAAAGTGTAAAATATCCGGGGCTGAATATCACATTCATGACTGCCCACTCCTCCAAAGGTCTCGGATATGACGATGTGATTGTAGTGAATGGCAAAAATGAGACCTATGGATTTCCATCGAAAATCGAAGACGACCCGGTCCTTTCGTTCGTGATCAGAGGAGACCGCTCCATTGATTACGCGGAGGAAAGACGTCTGTTTTATGTCGCGATGACAAGGACAAAAAACCGCGTTTTCTTCATCGCCCCGGAACAAAATCCGTCAGAATTTCTGTTGGAACTAAAAAAAGACTATAAAAGTGTCGTATTAAAGGGCAGTTGGAACGAGGAGCAGACCGCGCGCACGGCGAAAAAAATCTGTCCCCTGTGCGGCTATCCCATGCAGCTCAAATACAAAAAATCATATGGCCTGCGGCTCTATATCTGTACAAATGAGCCGGAGATTTGTGGATTTATGACAAACGACATGCAGGGAGGAAAGCTCGCCATCCGCAAATGCGACCGCTGCCAGGACGGTTATCTGATTGTAAAAACCTCCCGGAACAACAGATACTTCCTTGGCTGCACAAATTACAGCGCGAAAGGAACCGGCTGTGGCAGAACCATCAGCAAAGAAGCATACTATGCCCAGATGCACTACGGCCCGGATCCCGAAGAGCCGGAAAAAACGGAAAAGCATGCAGAGCGTCCAGACGTGACAGGGCAGACAGAGCATCTGTCCGCGACAGGACAGGCAGAGTTGAAACAGAAATCTGAAAGAAAGCAGGAAAAAGAAAGAGAAATAAGTGAGAGAAAAATAAATGACCTGCCGGAAGATTATGTTGAGATCATGCGGGCGAACCTTCCGCCTGTGCTGTATCATGAAAAAGATCTGAACGACCTTCTTTTTACAGCATTACAGGCATTGCAGAACGTTAGTCTGGTGCGCTACTATGGAATCACAATGCTCACAGACATTCTGACCGGACATACCAATAAACGAATTGTAGATCGTAAACTGGACCATATACCTGAGTATGCGTCCATGCGTGACCTGCCATATGACACCGTCCGCCTTATCATCAACTGGATGATCGAACAGCACTTCATGCTCAGGACAAAAGAAGAATATCCGGTGCTGCATTCGACCTACGAAGGACTTCATTATTCCGAATTTGTAACGGAGGCTACGCTGAAAAAGCTGAAAAGATATCTGGAAAAAATGCTGTAAAAGCTGCTGTAAAAAATAATTCTTTTCAAAAAAGTGCGCTTGTATTTTTGCAACAGATATAGTATACTGAACAGGCACAAGTCTCTGTAGCTCAGCAGGATAGAGCGTCTGCCTCCTAAGCGGAAGGCCGTGGGTTCGAATCCCGCCAGGGACGCGTCATAAAAATGCGGAAGGGAATATTTTTTTCGTTAGATGAGAACGAAGAAAAGCCTCCGCATTTCTTAGTTTTCAGAAAGCCATTTCTGATCCAGTCTACATAATTCCGTCTAATATTTTTAGAAAAGTGAAGAATTTTGTCTAATGAAAAAGGGCGTTTTTCTAATATTTGAAATTGAACGCTTTTTTCACGGGATTCCATCTAAAAAAGGTAGATACTGCATTTTTATTAAAATGCAAACTGTGTCATTACTGTTCAATCCTGCACGTCTGTAATGCGAAGAATTATGGAATCGAAGCTGTCTAAAATTTTTAGATGAATCAAAGCATCCGTCTAATGAAATAATGATTTTTCTAACAGAGTATCAGCTACACACAGAACAGCCGGAGCCGGGATAAACGGACATTCACATTGAAAAAAGTGGAAGAAGAAGATGACGGATGTTTTGCTGATGACGCTATTTCATGACACTGGCTGGTATAAAAATAGCGTCACAATCGTCACAGCGTCACAGCAGGAAAAGAAGATAAGTGAATGAATCATTATTTGTACCGTCCTCTGGGCGGTTTTTATTATGCACAGGGGCGCGTAAGGTGTTTTGTGGCATACGCCACACGCGCCCCGCGCAGCGAGTAGGGGACAAGTCGCCCTACTCGATTATGGAGGAAAGCAATGAGGAAAGAAAAGGATATGGTAACAGAAACCCGAAATGACCGAAACGAGCCGGACGGCAGCTTTGTGATGAAAGATGCTCGGACGACCTACGAGATCGGAATCTTTTTCAGCAAGACCAGCAAGGAAACGCTGGACGATAAAGTGAAGCGGCTCATTATACAGGATGTAAAAGCTGGGAATTTCTAATGCGTAAAGACCGCTGTTTCAGGCTGAGTCAGATAGCTGATTCAGCCTGATTCTGACACAGTAATGTGATTGCAAAAATTTTTTCAAAAAAAGTATATTTTCCTGTAACCTTTTTCCCTTTAGAATCGTGTTATTATTGAAAGGCCTTTTAGAGCGGGTTCAAAATAATAAAGAACCCTGCGCGTTTAAAATAAAATTTTAAGAAGTTCACATTTTCATGTGAAAGGGAGCGCTCATGAAAATACCAACTGAGGTATTGATGGAACGATACAGGGACAATCTGTTTGCTGCAGCTTTCCACATCTGTAAAAATGCTGCGGATGCGGATGATGTAGTCCAGGATACGTTTCTTCAGTATCATTTATCAGAAAAATGCTTTGAAGATGAACAGCACATCCGTGCATGGCTGCTGCGGGTGGCCATCAACAGAGCAAAAGATATCAATCGGTCGTTCTGGAGAAGGAACCGCGTTTCACTGGATGAATATACGGAGACGCTGCCATTTAAAAGTACCGGATCGGAAAACCTTTTTGTACAGGTTATGAAGCTGCCGGAAAAACAGCGGATTGTCATTCACCTGTATTATTATGAGGATTACACGGTTCGGGAAATTGCAGAAATATTGAATCTGAGCGAATCAAACGTAAAAATCCGGCTCATGCGGGGACGCAAACTTCTCAAACAGGCATTAAAGGAGGAATGGGACGATGACGAATAAGGAGAAATACAAAGAAGCGTTTTCGGTGCTTCATGCCTCCGATGACATTTCTTTGGAGGTAGAAAAAATGCAGAAAAATAAAAGAAACAGCCGCAGAAAACAGGTTATCGCAGTATGTGCCTGCGCGGCAATCGTAGCAGGAAGCATGACTGCCTATGCTACAGACCTTGGCGGTATCCAGACCAGAATCCATGGATGGATTCATGGTGAACTAAAGAGTGTGGATGTAACTGAAGAAACAGATGGCACTTATACGTTTAGCTGGACAGAAGATGGTACTACCCAGGAAGCCTCTGGCGGAGGTGTTTCCATGGACGCATCAGGAGAAGAGACTGCGCTCTCTGCGGATGAAGTCTTTGAAGGCTTTTCGACCAGTGTAGAGACTGATGAAGACGGCACCATATGGCTTTACTACGAGTCCCATAAAGTGGATATTACGGAAAATCTGTCCGGAAGTAGTAAAAGCTGCAAACTGGCGATCAAAGATAATGGGACGACGACCTATTTCGATATAAAGTTAAATGGCAGCGGCGGATATAGCCTGTCCTCATCGGATTCTCCAGAGGGTTCTTCTGACGCATACACGATTGTTGACTAATTCGGTGCGCAGGCGCACACCGCCGTATCATATCATTTTTAGTGAACGAAAAAGAGTCGCTTTTGGGCTCTTTTTTGTTATAAAAAAAGAGGGCCGCTGGGTCCTCTTTCCGGTCGCAGGCATCGCAAGTTTCTGCAACCTGATCATTGAGATTATTCTGGTATTTATGTCTGGAAAAAATCAGTGCGTTTCAGAATATTTTCAAAAAACTAGGACGCCGTCGTAACGCCGCCCCGTACAAAAACTGCTCAGCAGTTTTTTGATTTCAAAAGCAGTATATGCTTTTTATGAAAAAATGTCAATAGCCAAATTTTGCAAATTTTGCAAACACAAAATATACACTTCACGCATATTCATTTCGATTCATTGTAAAAGAAATTCATCAATTATAATACAAGCGAATCTGTAGTTGCTCAAAATCAAGTCATTATTTTTGAAATATGTCTTTTTCTGCGGAATGCGGTCAAAGAAAAGAACTTTTAATTCTTCGACTCTGTGTATGCGCACTTTTCCGTCGACGATCTGGCTATATACATATAAAAGAGATACAAACTCCAGCATAGGTCTGCATGACAATTTTTTTTGCCGCTGAGAAGTTGTGATGGACGGAATCTTTTTTACGGCATCACGAATTTCTCTTGGCGGAGCTGACGCACCATGCCTTAAATTTGAGATGATGCAATTATTATGTGCAGCGGCATTACGAAGGCTTTTTACCAAATTAAGAAGGGCTGGTGTTATGGTTAGATCCTTTTCCACACCATAATAATACCTGTATAAGTATATAAAATCGCCAAATGAAAGCAGTTCGCAAAGAACCCAGATCGGGCAGTCATCATAACTCACAATTTGATTCAGATTTTTTTTGCTGGTTGAATCATAAGTACGTTTTACAGTGAAATACTTGTTGATCAGACCGTCTGTGAATGGAGCAGAGGCCATAATGTTCAGTTTGTTTAGGATATAGGGATTTTGGGCAAGAAAATTTTTTACAATGCTATATCCGTCAGAGGTATTATTTTGCAGTACATGGTTAACAAGCTGCACTTTCAAAGAATGCTCTATATCCGAACACATTTTTGAAATCAGGAAGCGAAGATGCATATCTATGACGGACAACTCCTGCAGATAAGCAAAATCCAAATCTATGTATTTTCCTGTGTTTGTCCCACAAGTATATTTTTGATAATTGCTACGGTAAGCCGCGGTGCGCAGATAATTGTTGACATTCGTGAGATATATCTTAGCAGCATCTTCGGATGTATATTTAAAGGTAATCCCTTTTTCATCGCGCATTTTCTTTACTAGTTGTTCGGATGACAACATGGGTTTGTTGATTCGATTGCTCATTGCGGCCTCCTGTCCATCAATTTATGTGCTTCATTATAAGAGCTTTGTCGAAAGTATGCAAGATGTGTCGAGAGCAAAATAACAATCTTTTTATGACACAAATGTTATAATGCTGCTGCGTTGAACTGGCATTTAAATACTGGCATACCAACCTCGATTATCTTTTCCTGTTCCGGCAAATTTCCTTTCAAAAGACATCTGCATAAAGCCAAACCAACACAAAATGCTCATTACATAGATATATTTGCAATTCTAAATATTGAATTTCACATTTTCCATATTTTATCTTGACGAAACGCTCCCCAAAGGAAGCATTGTCGTTGAGTGCAGCAACGCACTTCTGAAACATGGCTACTGCCTGAAAATTTTCAACACGATCAATTTCAAAAAGAGCCAGCATTACAATCCGTTCGCTTATATCCATTTGGAAAAAGATATTTTAAAACTTGTCACTACGCTCATCACCAACACAAAGGGCGATGGAAAAGCCGGGGACGAGTTCTGGACAAAAGCGGAGACACTGCTTTACTGTGCGCTGATCGGTTATATCCATTACGAAGCGCCGGTTGAGGAGCAGAACTTTGCTACTCTGATCGAATTTCTGAATGCGATGGAAGTGAGGGAGGACGATGAAGATTTTGAGAACCCGGTGGATCTGATGTTTAAGGAGCTGAAACGGAAAAAACCAAACCATTTTGCAGTGCGGCAGTACGCCAAATTTAAACTTGCTGCCGGTGCTATAAAGTGTAGATAAGATTTTAGTACATATCGAAAAACCCTTGAAAATAAAGGAAATTTCGGTGTTCAGTAAAATCCTATCTACTTTTTTTATGGAAGGAGGAATGTCCTATGGGAAAGAAAAATCAGCAGCTAATCACCGCACTGTATGAGCGTCTCAGTCATGACGATGATCTGCAAGGTGAGAGCAACTCCATATCGAATCAAGAGCTAATATGTAAAGGGTGGTTTCTGCCACCAAATACATATGACTGCGGCTCATTTGTGGTGAATTGAAAAGCAGTTGTAGGAAAGGAGTATAAAGCCTGTAACTGTCAACTTTTTCATCAGAAAGGAGCTTATTTATAAAATCTATGTACGAGCAGATGGGCGGGACATATCATTGGGAGGGCGATTATCTCATCCCTGACATTACATTACCGCCTGCACACGATTACCGGCTTAGTAAATACGGACGTATGCGCCGCCAATTTCTGAAAGAACATCGGCCTGTTATTTATTCCGACATTGCATTGGATGGAACATTGTTTCCGCACCTTGCTGAAATTGATAAGGCTTGCAATAACCGTATGGAAATCATCTGCAAAGCTATGGCTGAGCGCGAGGGCGTGACGGAGGCTTTGAAAGCAGCCGATCAGCTTGAATGGGTGCGCCGGATGAACAGCATCCATAACAGAGCAGAAGAAAGCGTTCTCCGCGAATTAGTTTACGATATGTAACAGGGCGGCTCACAAGGCAAAAATTGTGAGCCGCTTTTCCCTGTTCGTGATAGCCTTATTTCATTTCAATCGGGTTGCGTGTCATTGGAGATACGATTACGAATATCGTCCGCAGTAGGAAACTGCTGTTCCAGTTCTTTCGGCAATGCACTTGTCAACCGGTATTCGCTGATCCCCATCGGTTTGCTCATGTCCTTTAACGCATATTCTGCGACCAGCTTGTTTTTGCTCTTGCAGAGCAAAAGGCCAATGGAGGGCTGATCCTCCGGCTTTTTAAGGATCGCATCTACAGCTGACAGGTAAAAATTCAGCTGCCCGGCATAGTCCGGCTTGAAGTCCCCAGTTTTTAGTTCGATGACCACATAGCAGCGCAGATTCAGATTATAAAACAACAGGTCAATATAGAAATCGTCCCCGCCGACATTCAGATGGTATTGATTGCCAAGAAAAGCGAACCCCGTTCCAAGCTCCAGCAGCAGCTTTGTCACATCCTGTACCAATGCCCGCTCTATATCGCGCTCAACCATATCTTCCTTAAACGGGATAAAATCAAATACATAAGGGTCTTTCATAGTCTGTATGGCAAGCTCACTTTGAGGTGCTGCCAGACGGGTTTCAAAATTTGCCACTTTTTCTGTCAAAACCTGACGCTCATACAGACCGCTTTCGATTTGATGGACGAGGACATTTCGTGACCAGCCATTTTCAGCAGTTTTATTGGCATACCAGATATAACGCTCTGTGTCCTTGATCTTATCCATCAGGGCAATATTATGATACCATGTGATTTGTGCAAGCGTCGCTTGCACAATTTCGGTATCCGGGAACAGTGCTGCAAATTTGGCCATATATTTCAAATTCCGAACGGAATACCCCGTCACTCCAGGAAAAGCGATCTTAATGTCCTGTGCCAGATTTTCCACAAACCGATTGCCCCAGACCTTGTGTTCATTGATGGCCTGTCCGATGCCGTGATAGAGAAGAATCAGTTCCCGATTGACATTGAGCGCTGCTTTATACTGTGCCGCTTTGATTTCGCCCTTAATTGATTCTATGACTGCCAGATATTCGTTGTTGTTCATTAGCATACGTTTTGCTCCTTAAGGCCAGGTTATTTATCTTTATTTTTGCCGCGGCTTTTATAGACATTATACCTGTTCTTACACTGCGGGCTGCAAAAGACAGCGCTCGGCCTGCTTGCTACAAAGGCTTTGGCACAGTGCTTGCACAGCCGGATCGGCTTATCGCTGTCTGTCAGCATAAAGCTGAACATCATCTGTATCCCCAGCAGCAGGGAGTGGAAGTCCCACACAATCGTGGGCTTATCCAGCAATGCGATATGGTAGGTAGGCGCATTGCCCCCAAACGCCGCCATGCTCTGCTGCATGAACTGTTTTGTGTCCTGGTTCATTGTGTCGAAATCTTCATAATAGAGCATGCTCGTCACATAGGTAAACGCCCAGTCAATAAACTGCTGCTTCATCCAGTCGTACCGTTCCGCGTACTCTCTCTGGAAGCTCATATTGACCGCCATCGGCCGGTCTGTCATTGTCATGGCCAGCGCCATCATAATGCGGTCATTTTCAATGTTCCACATAGATTCGATACCACGCTTAACCACATCCAGCTTTTCAAAAGGGAAGAACAGATTCAGATAGTCCTGCGTGGACATGGTCTCCTCTTTTATAAAATGGTTCTTCGGCAGATAGACCGCCTCATATTCCATAAAATCCGGCGTGGTGGGCAGTGCGGTAACCAGCCCGAACAGGCCGTATTTTGCCGCAAACTGTCGGATCGCCGACTGAATTTCCACATCCGGTTTTTTGCCCATCCCCATGCGCCCAATATCAATCGCATCTAACACAATCTGCTGATATTCTGTTAAGGGGTCATAAATATCCGGACTGGACTCTTTTGCCGGCGTCAGATACAGGGTGCCGTCCTCTGCTTCTCTCCATTCATATTCGCTATAGCGTACCCAGGTGGAGCTGGTGCGTCCAAATAAATTTTTTCCCATATGGTCAGCCCCAATCCTCGATCCCGTATTTTTTCATCAGCTTTTTTGCATAGTCTATACCAGTGTCGGTAATGTAAACAGATTTTGTGCGGGAGGGATGGCTGCCCTGCCGGATATAATCCTTTTCGTCCAAACCGTTGATTACATCGAAATCGTAGCCTTTCCATGCATAGAAATCTTTCCCGTCAGAAAATCTGTCTCTTTCAGAAAAGCGGGACAGATACATCAGCAGCATGGTCAATTCTTTCATCGCTTCTTCGGCATTTGTCTTATCCATTATATTGTGCTCCTTCTTACATTGTAACCGAAAGAAATTCAAAATATATTACCATCGTACTATTTCCTTTTGCGGTTTTCAATAGTTTTCTCATAATCCGCTAAAAATTCTTTCTCTGATAAGGTTAATGGTTTCCCGTTGTTCGCTTTTTCCTGGAGCGCGTCAAATAATTTTTTTCTTATTTTTTTGAACATCGTTGTCCGCACCTTACGGATATTGCGGTCTGTCTGCTCCCGAATCGCTGCAATTTTTTTGGAACTGAACTGTTGAAGCGCACACAAAAACAGCAGAAATTTCTGTTCCTCTTTTAACTCCCACAAAATATCCGAGAGATATTCATCCGCAACAAGCTCATGTATTTCATATGGGCAGCAGAAAATGGAATCCAGAAAATCACCCTTGCGTTCCTGCCTTACAAGCATATGGTTCATGGTGCCGGGAAAGCAAAGGGCATCCTCAGATGAACCATAGTCGAGGGGAAGCTCATCGCCGCTCCGTGAAAGCTCGTGATCCCGTTCCCTCCTTTCCCTGTTCGCATCCAGCTTATCCCACCACGCAATAATATTTTCAAAATCTTTTTCCGTCCGTGCGGCGTCTTCTAGCCGGGCAAGGGCCTGCGCACGGAGTTCCCGTTTGAGCTGCTTGCGTCCGGACGGCTCCTCCTCGCTGTCATCATCCTCAAGGGGATGATCCCTCGCATCGTCTTCCATTTCCTCTATGAGCCGCTGCTCATCCGCGATCTGCCGCCTGGCTGTTTCGGATAGTCCGGCTTCCGCATCGTCTGTTCTTTCTTCATCATCCCAAAGGGCATTTTCCTCGTCTTCCGAATACACGGCCGGACACCTCCCACCCAAAATAATTTTTAGTAACAGTTCAGAACAGCACCGAAATGAAAAAACAGGCTGTGCAGGTTTACCTGCTAAAGACTGTATTTTCATTTCGGGATGGGCGGGACGCCCATCAAGCCTCAGAGATATGACGCGTAAGCGGCATATAGCCTTCGGAGAAGGCGGTCTGTGGCCTGCTGTTCTGAATAGTTACAATTTTTAAAAGTTTTTTCTGCCTTGTAAAAAACAGTTCCGCCAAACCCCCGTTTTTTCTCCTATTAGTGAGGGGAGTAATATATTTTGATTATTTTTATATTACATCTCAATATTGAATGAAAGGAGGAGGATGCTTATGGCGCAAACCAACCGTGAATTGACAGGCAGGGAGAAACAGAAGATCAGAAAACTGGTCGCTTCCCACTGTGCCAACTACGACAGGGAATACGGATGCCTGCCGCTGGACAGCAGCTGCTATATGTTCGGTATCTGCTACACAAACAGCGGCCTGTGTAAGTATTTCCGTGAAGCCCTGCTGCCGACAGAGCCGGAGCTGCAAGCCGTATTCCAGCCAAAGCCTGTGCGTATCTGCAAAGAGTGCGGCAGGGGTTTCCCCGCAGACGGGAAACGGGTGTACTGCTCAAAGGGCTGCGCCGCGGAAACGCGCAGGCGGCAGACTGCGGCAAGGGTACGGAAGCACCGGGAACGCAAGCGGGCGGACGGCCCGTAACCATTTTGGCCTCTGAATGCCTTGCAGATCAAGGCTTCCAGGGGCTGTTTTTGACGCAGCCGGGAAATTGCCCCAAAGAGTCCGTTTTCTGGACCTTAATGGTTACACCGGCTGGAACTGACACCATTATACACGACATTATGCCAAATCTCAACTGACGAAAGGAAAATGCCTATGGAAAATAAGGAAAACAGCAATTATTTTACCCGGCGCATCGGCTCCACGACCTATAAGGTCAGGATTGCATTCAGCGAGACGGGGGATGAAACCATGGAGGACAAAATTTTGCGCCTTGTACGCAATGAAGTAGTTACAACTGACGGAAATTGTGGTAGAATGTCAGTACCACAAATGAGCCGTCAGTCTGAAAGGAGTGCCTGATTATGGCAGGAAGACAGACGAGCGCATTCTCTAATGCAGATGAAAAGATCACAGCCTTGTACGAAAGGCTCTCCCGTGACGATGAGCTCATGGGGGACAGTAATTCCATTGTAAACCAAAAAATCCAGTTACAGGACTACGCGGCCCGGGAGGGCTTCAAGAATTGCGTCCATTATACGGATATGTAGACCGAGAAATTGATACAAGGGTATGAAAAATTAAAATGTGCAGTT